>CAZMDP010000220.1:0-4725 GCA_964565015.1 uncultured Prolixibacteraceae bacterium
CACAACGTAGGGGCAGACCTATGTGTCTGCCCTATGAAAAAGCCCGGCGGCCCTGTATCCGGTCGGTCGCCGTCGGGGCAGGGTAAAGGGCAGGCACGCAGGCCGGCCCCTACGCGGGCGTATGGGTGGACCAGAGGGCGAACACGAGGTTCGCCCTTACAGATCCGGCCCCTACGCGGGCGGATGGCGGTGTTTTCAGGGTCAAACGCGCCATGGTTTATCGTTCGGTAGGGGCGCACGCCGTGCGCCCTTACCATTACGTCTCCAGATGGTCGGGGTAGGGGCGACCGGCCGGTCGTCCCTTGTATCTTGGTATAGAGATAATTTATGAATCGATGGGAGCAAAAAGGCGGCCGGGCCGATTGTTTCACCCCCTCGGCATATCGTTTCGTGGTTGTGGTTTTGAACCGATGACCCAAATCCGTTAAGCACAACGTAGGGGCAGACCTGTGTGTCTGCCCTATGAAAAAGCCCGGCGGCCCTGTATCCGGTCGGTCGCCGTCGGGGCAGGGTAAAGGGCAGGCACGCAGGCCGGCCCCTACGCGGACGGACGGGGGTGTTTTCAGTTAAAATATCATTGCTTACAATTTGCATATCCAAAATATTAACCACTGCCATCTTGGTTTTGACAGGCATTCGAGGATAACCGCCTTCGGATATCTGCGCCTGAGATATCGGCGAAACGATCAGAAAAAGTATGATAATGATAAGCCTCATAAAAGAAATAAAAGCCCAAATTTACGATTTATGGGATACCTGAAAACGATTCAATTCATTTGATTGTCGAAAAATGGCAAAAGATGCTTAATGAACGCTGTAAAACAACGATTTATTGAAAGCAGTTTATATCTTTATGACTCAGGATTTTTTCAACTATTAACAATGAAAGTTTTAACCATGTTTGTAAATGAGTTCAGTTATATTCCGGCAGAAAAAAATCTGGAAGAAGCTGAAACTGTTACGGATGGTGCTGTTTACCACGATGCCGTACTGGTATTTATTCATGTTGAAAGCAACGATGAAACGTTTGAAATAACCAGCCGGGAAAAAAAGCTTGTCAATCACTTGAAATGGGTTTGCCGTAAAAATCAAAGCAAACGTATTATTCTTCATTCGTTTGCCCATTTATCGGGGACAAAGGCATCCGTTAAATTCACATACGATCTGTTGAACCTGGCCGAAGAGAGACTGAAAAATGCCGGATTCGAAACTGCCCAAACCCCCTTCGGTTATTTTCTCGATCTCAAAATAGTGGCGCCGGGCTATTCGCAAGCCAGGATATGGGCCGAATTGTAAAATTTAAGGATAAATTGGAATTGGTAATTTGCGTAATAATAACTTGTTGAATATGAAAAAATTACTTGTGATCATTTTAACTACTTTATCCATCTCGTGCAGTTCTGAAGAAAAAGAACCGCTCAGGTTATTGGTGTTTTCGAAAACAGTCGGGTTCAGGCATGAATCCATCTCGTCGGGGATTAAAATGATTTATGACCAGAGTCAAAAACAGCGTTGGATTGTAACAGCGACCGAAGATGCAGGAATGATAAACGATTCGGTGCTGAAAAACATCGATGTTGCAGTATTCCTCAATCCATCGGGCGATGCTCTGAACGAAGAACAGCAAGCGGCTTTCGAGCGGTTTATCAGGAGCGGAAAAGGTTTTGTCGGGATACATTCATCGGCCGATTTCGAGTATGAATGGCCATGGTATGGACGGCTTAATGGTGCACATTTTAAAATGCACCCGCCATCGCAGGAAGGTACCATCATTATTGAAAACCACGATCATCCGGCTATGAAGCCCTTTAAAGGAATGAAAACATTTACTGTATTCGATGAATGGTACACTTTCAGGGAAAACCCGCGTCCAAACGTAAATGTTTTGGCCGTTCTCGATGAATCGAGCATAAAAAAAGCTGAAAACGACGATTGGATTATGGGCGACCACCCGATTATCTGGTGGCACGAATTTGAAGGTTCGAGGGCATTCTATACCGGATTTGGCCATCCGCATGAGGCATTCAGCAATGGAACAATTGTTGAACACATTACCGAAGCCATAAACTGGGCCGGCCGGAGATATTGAATTGTATGATTATCAGAAATAAAAAAGGGGTCCGATGAACCCCTTTTTAGCAGATATGATTATAGAAATCAATTAGTCAGATCAATACAAATACCTTGTTGGTATTTTTAGATGTCGTTTTATTAATAACGGTTTCCACCGCGATCGCCACCACTGCGGCCACCACGATCGCCATATCCGCCACCACGGTTGCCACCATAGCCTCCGCCGCCACGGTTACCACCGCCGCCGCCACGGTTGCCACCAAAGCCACCGCCACGGTTGCCACCGCCGCCGAATGATTTTCTTTCAGGACGATCTTCACGTGGTTTAGCTACAGATACGTTAATTACTTTTCCATCATACTCAGCCTGGTTCAATTCTTCAATTGCCTTTTGGCCTTCTTCTTCATTGTTCATTTCAACAAAACCGAAACCTCTCGATTTTCCTGAAAATTTGTCGGTAATAACTTTTGCAGAAGATACATTGCCGTACTCTTCGAATAACTCTCTTAAATCGCTGTCATTGACATCGAAACTTAAATTTGAAATGTAAATGTTCATTTAAATTAATAATTGATAAATAACTAAAGTTTTGAGGATGAGAACAGGAGATCTTCTTTTCTTAATAACCAGGAAGTAATTAAAGACTTCTAAATAACGCTGCTTTCAATGCTCAATTTGGGTACAATGATAAACATTTTATTCATATCTGGTATTACCAAACCTTTAATTTTCGGAAAACTATCGTAAATTGCAGTTTAATAACCTGTATTATTTAAGAAATGAGAAAATTTTTACTGAAATTTTTGTTGTTCAGCCTGTTGATCGTCATTCAATCTGGCGTTGCTGCGCAAAGCAATATCCTTAAAACCTCGCTTAGCGGTTTTTTTCTTGGCGATTTCAGCCTCAGTTACGAACGACAGACTTTCGAAAACCAATCGGTACAATTAAGGGCAGGCTATTTTCAACCAGTCCTGAGCCCTTTCATTTCAGGGTCAACCCTGACACCATCAGAATATACATTTGTAAGCAATAAGGGAAGCTTGCAAAGTTCGCTCGAGTACAGGTTTTATACTGCCCAGGCAGGTTTAAAAGGTTTTTATCTGGGCCCCTATATCAGATATTACAGTGTAAAAGCCAATTATACAGATATGATAAAAAATGACCGATTCGATGTTGAGGGCTCGTTTACGGCCTTAGGATTTGGTGTCCAATTGGGATACCATTTTGTTGTAAACGAAATATTTTCGGCCGACATCAGCTTTTTCGGAGCAGGAATTGACAAAAACCTGATTAAACTGATTTATACCAGCAATCGACAAGGGTTCGATTACAATACTATAGTTGACGATGTTACGGATGTATTTGAAGGCATACCCTATTTCGAGAAACGGTTGAAAAATGAGGTTAACCCCGGTAACCTAACCAGTCGTATCCCGTTTCTGTTTCCCGGACTACGGGCTGGCATCACAGTCGGTATAGCATTCTGAAATCGATTAATTTTTACGTTTAAATTGAAAAAGTTTCCCGAAGATTTTGTCAAAAGGATTGAGCAACAATTTGGCCCGGAATCGGATAGATTTCTGGAGGCTCTGCAATCCGATGCCAGCCTGTCAATCAGAATAAATCCCGTAAAATGGAAGAAACCCATTGATTTGGAGAAGGTTCCCTGGTGCAGCACGGGTTATTATCTCCCAAACCGTCCATCGTTTACGCTCGATCCATGGTTTCATGCCGGGGCGTATTATGTGCAGGAACCCGGATCAATGCTGCTCGAACAGGCCATAAAACAGATTCCTGATAATGAAAACCGGCTTATTCTTGATATGTGCGCCGCTCCGGGCGGAAAATCTACCCATCTGCTTTCTCTTCTCAATAGGGGCGATTTGCTGGTTTCGAACGAGGTAATCCGCAGCAGGGCAGTTATTTTGCTCGAGAATATACAGAAATGGGGATATTCGAATATTATTGTAACCAATAACGACCCTAAAGAATTTGGTAATCTCAACGATTATTTTGATGTAGTGGTTGTGGATGCTCCATGTTCGGGTGAAGGGCTGTTCAGAAAAGATACCGCTGCAATCGGCGAATGGTCGGTCAATAATACCGTTTTGTGTGCCGCCAGAAAAAAAAGGATTATCATGGAAGCCTGGAAATGCCTGAAACCAGGCGGACATCTGATTTACAGCACCTGTACATTTAATCCTGCCGAAAATGAAGAAAACCTGCAATGGCTTGCCGAAAACAATGAAGCATCATTTATAGAACTGCCCCATGCCCCTGAGTGGGGTATTCATACAATCGATTACCACGGGATAACAGCCTATCAAACCCTTCCGCATAGAACAAAAGCCGAAGGTTTTTTTATGGCGATGGTCCGAAAAAAAGGGAATGCAAACGGAAATCGCCAAAATATAAAAGTAATGCCCAAAAAGTGGTTGCCCGTCACGCAAAAAATGGCCGGGAGCATAACGAACTGGTTTTCTGGCAAAAACAATTACAACCTCATTCAGTATGGTGATACAATTTTTCGGTTCGAGAAAGAATGGCTTCCTCTTGTGGCCATATTTGAAAAATACCTCAACATTATACAGGTTGGTACTCCGGTAGCCGTTCTTAAAGGCGATCAACCCATCCCTCACCCGGCACTTGCCC
>CAZMDP010000221.1:0-4707 GCA_964565015.1 uncultured Prolixibacteraceae bacterium
GCGAACTGATAGCCCGTTTTGGCCACCACCTGGCCGTAACCTGGAACATTGGCGAAGAAAACGGCCCCGCCGACTGGACACCCATAGGGCAGACCGAACAACAGAAGCGTGACATGGCAAATTTCCTGAAATCAGCCATTCCCTACCCTTCTTTTGTGGTTATCCACACCCACGCCGACGATTACAAGCAGGACGAATACCTGACCCCCTTGCTCGGGTTCGAAAACATCGACGGGCCGTCGATGCAGGTGGCCAGCCCGTTCAGGATCAATGAGCGCATCAGGACATGGATCGACCGTTCGGCTGAAACAACAAAGCAATGGGTAGTATGCCTCGATGAGCTTGGCCACCATGCCGTGGGAATTATGCCCGACAGCCACGATCCCAACCACGATACGGTACGCAACCATGCCCTTTGGGGTGCCCTGATGGCTGGCGCCGGCGGTGTGGAGTGGTACTTTGGTTACCGCTACCCGCACAACGACCTGAACCTCGAGGATTTCCGCAGCCGCGACCTCTGGTGGGACCAGTCAACCATTGCCACTCAGTTCTTTAAAAACCAACTGCCTTTCACCGGAATGAAAAGTATGAACCAGTTGCTCGAAGGGCCTCAGGGCTTTTGCTTTGCCAAACCCGGCGAAGTATATGTGGTTTATCTTTCATCGCTAAAAAGCCCTGCGAGGCTTATGCTCGATACCGATAAAGAATTTTCGGTTAAATGGTTCAACCCTAAATCGGGTGGAAACCTCACCGATGGAACGGTATCGACTGTGAAAGGGCCCGGTAAAAAAGATATCGGCTTACCACCCGGAAATATTGAAAATGATTGGGTTGCTGTAATAAGATAAGTAAACTGGAATCCGGTATTTGTGCCTTGCATAATTTTATGATGTGCTCAAATCAAGGGTATTTATACAATCTGACCGATTTTCCATTCAAGCAAAGGGCATATTCAGAGAAATCGAAGTTCGTTGACTTATCTGGGATGCTACAAGCTTTAAATATGTACTAAAGAGTTATTGCGCCCCAAACACCCTCCTAAGCAATTCGGTCACCCGTGCAACCGGGTCGGTGCGGATTTTCTTTTCCTCTTCGCCAATTTTCAGGAACAGGCCGTCGAGCGCTTTTTGGGTAAGGTATTCGTCGAGTTTTACGTTGACCGGGGTGAAACCAGCAGCCTGTCCAATCATTGAATTGGCAATTTTGTTCCATTCGCCGGTAAGGGTGTTCCAGCTTTCGGACGTGGAGATGTTGCCAATCAGCTTTTTATCGATAGAATTTTTGATTTTTGGCTGATAGAGATTAAACAATTGCTCCGAAGTGGTTCGTTTCAGGTATTCGGTGGCTGCATAATCGCCCCCTTTCAGAATGCCAAGTCCATCGGAGATGGTCATACTCGTAATGCTGCCAATAAAAATGGGAGCAGCTTCTTTGGCGGCATCTTCGGCAGCGCGATTAATCCGGAGGATTACATCGTTCACCAGTTTTTCGCCTCCGGGAATACGGGTCAGGTTTTTGGTGATAATTTCTGCTTCGGGCGGCAACAATATTTTTATCAGTTCGTCGCGGAAATAACCATCGGTTTTCGATACCCTGGCAGTCGCCGAATCTGTTCCCACTGACAAAGCCTGTTTGAGTCCGGCAATAATTTCGGTGTTTGTCAAGGGCTTGTCGCCCATAGTGGAGCTTGCAATCTGCATCAGTTCGGCACATGAGGATATTGCCCATATCAGGAATACCAATGTAAATAGTTTAAAGTTCTTCATCGAATGCTTTTTATATTTCTACCAAATATAGGGGTTTTGATAATAATTTATCAATTAACCGTTCAGTCTCATAAATTGAAATATGGAAATCAATCATTAAAATCTGAGTTGGAAGATAAAATTCGTTAGACCCACAAGATTTCCATATTAGGGGAAATAATGAATATCTGTGTAGTCCGGTTAAATATACGAGATTTCTCCCTGCGGTCGAAATGACAGGGCATACATGAGTTTTTTGATGAGTAGGGGGTTGGTGGCGGCTTCGCCGCCACCAACCCCCTACTTCGAAAACTTAAGTGCTTGTCATTCCCAACGTAACAAAGTGAAGAGAGGAATCTTATATTAAAACTGGTTCATTATTTTTAATTTTACCGGACAATAATGATTCGTTTTTATACATAAAATAATTATTGTGTTCAAATAGAAAATTATTTTCACTTATGAATATTCGACCCCGGCCGGGGTCGAACGATTTATAATATAAACCTTTTATAAATATGTGACCTCTCTGAGGTCAATCTGAATTAAAAATGAGTTCTTTAGTAATATCCAATTTATTTCATTCATTAATTATTAATTCTTTCGAGATTTTACCGATGCAGGTTTGTTGTCCAAAAAAATATCATTTTCTCCTTTCTCATCAAACAATTGTCTGACCAGATCGCCCCGGCCGGTTGATTTCAGTTCATTGATTATCGAACGGCGGTATTCTCTTTTGTACCAGAAGAAAAATTTTCTCTGGTTCTCTTTTTGCATAGGGTTGCGGGCGGTAAATACCCGTTCCATGGTGTAGGGATGATACCCCGAATAATAAATTTCGGTAGCGAGGGTCATAGGGGTTGGGGTGAAATCCTGCACCTGTTCGAGGCGGAAATTCATTTTTTTTGTCTTAATGGCCAGGTCGGCCATGTCTTCGGGTTTGCTGCCCGGATGGCTGCTGATGAAATATGGAATTAATTGCTGATTGAGGTTTTCTTCCTGGTTGATCCGCTGAAATTCTTTGTTGAGTTCCTCAAAAAGCCTGAAAGCCGGTTTACGCATAAATTTAAGCACTTCGTCCGACGTGTGTTCGGGCGCTACCTTTAGTCTCCCCGACACATGATGCTTAATGATTTCGCGCAGGTATTGCCGGTTTGCCTTATCGGTTTCTTCCCTACCTGTTTTTTCTAGAATCATATCATACCGGATACCACTGCCCACAAATGCTTTTTTTACTTTCGGATGGGTCCTGACTTTCCGGTATAGGTCGAGCATGGGCTGGTGGTTGGTATCCAGGTTTTTACAGATGGTAGGGAAAATGCACGAAGGCCGTTTGCACTTCCGGCAAATTTCCTCATGGATACCCTTCATTTTGTACATATTGGCAGATGGGCCTCCCAGATCGGAAATGTAACCTTTGTAATCGGGCATCTGGGTAACTTTTTCCACTTCTTTTAAAACAGAGGCCTCGCTTCGGCTCGAAATAAATTTTCCCTGGTGGGCCGATATGGTGCAGAATGTACATCCGCCAAAGCAACCCCGGTGAATGTTTATGGAGTGCCTGATCATTTCGTAAGCCGGAATGGTGCCTTTCCCTTGGTAGCGCGGATGGGGCATGCGGGTGTAAGGCAGGTCGTAAACCCTGTCGATCTCTTTCTCGGTCATGGGAGGCCAGGGTGGATTAATAACCACCATTCGTTCATCGATGCGCTGAATCAGTTTTTTTGCCTCCATTTTGTTCGATTCCTCTTCAACGTGCATAAAATTGCGCGAATAGGTCTTTTTATCGGCCAGGCATGCCTCATGAGAGGCCAATTCCAGTTCGTCCCATTTTTTATTGGTGGAGTATGGTTCGTTCTGCCCTATAAGGAATGCCGTTTGGGGAATATTGGTAAGTTTTTTAATTGGAACGCCTTGCTGCACCAGGTGAACAAATTCTGACAGCGATTTTTCGGCCATCCCGTAAAAAAGCAGGTCGGCATCTGTATCGACGAGGATGGAAGGCATCAGTTTATCCGACCAGTAATCGTAATGGGTTACCCGCCTGAGCGATGCTTCAATCCCCCCGATAATGAGGGGCACATCAGGGTAAAGTCTGCGGATGATCTGCGAATAGACTATGGTCGCATAATCGGGGCGGGCCCCCGATTTTCCGCCCGGGGTATAGGCATCGTCCGACCTCCTGCGGCGACCGGCCGTATAATGGTTAACCATCGAATCCATGTTGCCGCCCGTTACCGCAAAGAACAGGTTTGGGCGCCCAAGTTTTCGGAAATCGCGCAGATCGTCGCGCCAGTTGGGCTGTGGAACAATGGCTACGCGCAGGCCTTCGGCTTCGAGCAACCGCCCAATTACGGCCATTCCGAAAGAGGGATGGTCGATGTAAGCGTCCCCCGAAAAAAGAATTACATCAGCCGAATCCCATCCGCGTTGTTCCATCTCTTTAGCCGAAGTGGGAAGCCAATCCGATATTTCAGGTTTCCGAAGCATATACCTTGTTAACAATTTTTTAGAACAGTTGGTTTACTTTGTTCGATTTTTACTATTTTCAGCCCTGCAAAAATAGTTGCTATTTTTCGGATAATATACTTTTTTCTCTTTATTTCGCCGTCCGAAAATATGTGCGTTCAATCTGAATTAAAAATCATGAGAAAATGGAATTGGTAAAACCAAAAGATCTGATCAATGCCAACCCTGCACTGAATTATTTCGGAGGCGAATTTTTCGCCCGCTTTCTGATGTACCTGTTAAAGTTTCAAAAACTGAACAGGTTATATTCCCGGTTAAACCAGAAGCAGGGACTTGAATTTATCGATGAGGTAATAAAAACCCTTGAGCTTACCATTGAATTTGATGTAAATGAACTTAAACGTATTCCCGCTTCAGGGCCTGTTATTGTAGTGGCCAACCACCCTTTGGGCGGGCTCGATGGGCTCTTGCTCATAAAACTTATTTCCCAGAT
>CAZMDP010000222.1:0-4703 GCA_964565015.1 uncultured Prolixibacteraceae bacterium
CTATTCAAGGTTTTTTCCTGAATGGCACGAACGCGACCTCACCGACCATATTCTCCGCGACAGAAACCATGCTTCGGTAATGATGTGGAGCATCGGAAACGAAGTTTTGGAGCAATGGGAGCATGTGGATGCCGATACGCTCGACATTCAGCAGGCCAACTTTCTGTTGAATTTTGAAAAGAATGTTGATCCTGCCATCATCCATTCGGGCAAAATGTCGGTGAATTCATTACTGACCACCAAACTGGTGAACCTTGTCAAAAGCCTTGATCCCACAAGACCTGTAACCGCAGGCTGTAACGAGGTAAATCCCTGGAACAACCTGTTCAGATCGGGTTCGATGGATTTATAC
This sequence comes from uncultured Prolixibacteraceae bacterium, assembly GCA_964565015.1. Taxonomy (GTDB): domain Bacteria; phylum Bacteroidota; class Bacteroidia; order Bacteroidales; family Prolixibacteraceae; genus UBA1413. The sequence goes on from CAZMDP010000222.1 coordinate 353, forward strand.
GGTTTTAATTACCACCACGAAAATTTTGCCGGATTTCGCGAAGTTTATCCAGGGAAATCATTGATTGTAAGCGAGTCAACATCAGGATTAATGACACGCGGATATTACCAGATGCCTTCCGATTCACTTTTTATCTGGCCATCGGATTGGAGGCAACGCAGAGTACCGTTCGGCAATCAGGAGCAGCAATGTTCGGCTTATGATAACTGCCATGTTCCGTGGGGATCGACACACGAAGAGAGCTGGAAGATAGTGAAGAAATACCCGCACATAGCCGGAACCTATATCTGGACAGGATTCGACTACCTTGGTGAACCCACGCCCTATTGGTGGCCATCGCGAAGTTCCTATTTCGGAATTATCGACCTGGCCGGTTTCCCGAAAGATGTTTATTACATGTACCAAAGCGAATGGACAGATAAAGAGGTACTGCACATTTTCCCCCACTGGAACTGGAACCCCGGCGATTTGGTTGATGTGTGGGCCTACAGTTCGGCTCCCGAAGTGGAGTTGTTCCTGAATGGAAAATCGCTTGGCACCAAACAAAAAGAGGGCGATAATATACACCTGAAGTGGCGGGTAAAATGGGAACCCGGTACTTTAAAGGCCATTTCGAGGGAAAATGGAAAAGATAAACTTACCCGTGAAATAAAAACTGCCGGCGAGCCAGCTTCCATTAAACTGACTGCCGACCGCAGCAAACTGAACGCCGATGGGAAAGACCTCTCGTTTATCACTGTCGAAATCTACGATAAAGACGGGAACCTTGTGCCTTATGCCGATAATCTGGTGAATTTTGAAATCGAGGGCGAAGCAACCATTGCAGGTGTTGACAATGGCAACCCGGTAAGCCACGAACCGTTTCAGGCATACTACCGGAAAGCATTCCACGGGAAATGCCTGGCTATTGTAAAAGCGCCAAAAACAAAAGGGAGTACGGTTTTCAAAGCCTCATCCGAAGGACTGGCACCTGCTGAAATAAAATTGTTGTTCAAATAATCAATAAAATACAATACAATGAAAACACAGATTATAACCAGACTGCTACTATTATGCTTCATTTTAACCTTTGTTTCGGCAACTCTAACTGCTCAGCTTCCCTGGGCATCGGGAGCGCCCAATCAGGCATTGCTGAACGAACCTGTCGATATCCATGAAGATTTCCGAAATTTCGCCAACAACTATTTCCTGGCTGATGAGCTGGTCAGTTTTGACCCTTCAACAGGCAAAGGTACGGTAAAATGGCAACGGGCCGCATGGCGCACCAACCAGGCATTCAGCAACATGCTGGCACGCATTGAGGCCATAGGTGGCAACGAATTTCCGCAACAGGAATATGAAATCAATCCGATACTGCCGTTTGCCATCGAATTTTCAGGTCCACGTACCGTCAGGTTGCGGATGAAAACCGGCACCGAAACCCTACCCGAAGAGCAATCGCTTATGCTGGTTAATGGCTTTGCCCCTAAAGACAACAGCTGGCAATATTCAAAAATCGAGGGAGGCCATAAATATACCGGTGCTGGAGGTTCGGTAATTATTCGGGAAAAACCCTGGAAAGTAGAGTTTTTCGACAACACTGGGAAACGGGTTACCAAAACCAATCATGCCAGCGATAACCGTGGTACTTACACTCCGGTTCTTCCGTTCTGTTTTGTGCGCCGCTCGGCCGATTATTCGCGTAGCGTGCATGCGGCATTCGACCTGGTGCCCGGTGAGAAAATTTACGGACTGGGCGAAAACTTTAAAGGACTCAACAAGCGTGGGCAAAAAGTAGTTCTGTGGACCGACGATGCCAATGGGGTAAAAAACGAAACCATGTATAAGCCAATTCCCTTCTACATGAGTTCGGCCGGTTATGGTTTGTTTATGCACACCTCGACGCCCATCACCTGTGACTTTGGCAAATATTACGACGAAGTGGCCTCACTGATGATTGGCGACGAAGAACTCGATATTTTTATTTTTCTGGGTTCACCAAAAGAAATTCTGAATGCTTACACCGACCTTACCGGAAAATCGCCTATGCCTCCGCTGTGGTCGTTTGGACTGTGGATGAGCCGTATTACCTATTTTTCTGAAGAAGATGGCCGAACGGTGGCTGCCAACCTGCGCAAAAACCGAATTCCGGCAGATGTGATACATTTTGATACCGGCTGGTTTGAGACCGATTGGCGCTGCGACTACCAGTTTGCTCCCTCCCGATTTAACGATCCTGTAAAAATGATCGCCGATCTGAAAGAAATGGGACTGCATACCTGTTTGTGGCAACTCCCCTATTTTGTGCCAAAGAATAAATTATTCCCCGAAATTGTGGAGAAACGGTTGTTTGTCAGGAACCCAAAAGGGAATATTCCATACGAAGATGCGGTACTCGACTTTTCGAACCCCGACGCCATTGAATGGTACCGTGAGAAAATTGGCGGACTGCTGAAAATGGGTGTCAGCGCCATAAAAGTTGACTTCGGTGAAGCTGCGCCGGCCAACGGCATTTATGCTTCGGGCCGCACAGGTTTCTATGAGCATAACCTTTACCCTTTGCGCTATAATAAAATAGTTGCCGACCTTACCAAAGAGATCACGGGCGAAAACATTATCTGGGCACGATCTACCTGGGCGGGCAGCCAACGCTACCCCTTGCATTGGGGCGGCGATGCGGCTAACACCAATGCCGCCATGGCGGCAACCCTCAGGGGCGGATTATCTCTGGGGCTGTGTGGCTTTACTTTCTGGAGCCACGATATCGGCGGCTTTGTGAATAAAGTACCCGAAGAACTCTACCGTCGCTGGCTACCCTTCGGGATGCTCACCTCGCATTCGAGGGCACACGGAGCGCCACCCAAAGAACCCTGGGAATACAACGAAAGCTTTAACGATGCCTTCAGGCTTTCGACCGAAATGAAATATAAGCTGATGCCATACATTTATGCACAGTCGAAACACGCCAGCGAAAACGGATTGCCCATGATGCGTGCTATGTTTATCGAATACCCCGACGATCCGGGAGCCTGGCTGGTTGACGATGCTTATTTGTTTGGTTCCGATATGCTGGTAGCGCCATTGTTTGAAGACAATGTCCGCAGCCGCGATGTGTATCTGCCCAAAGGAAAATGGATTGATTACCAGACGAACAAAGTGTATAATGGTGGCTGGAACCATATAGAAGCGGGCGAAATTCCTGCCATTATACTGGTACGCGATGGGGCGGTAATCCCACACATTGGATTGGCCCAATCAACCAAAGACATGAACTGGTCGAACATAGACCTGGTAACCTATTCCTCATCTTCTGGTTCATTGACAGGTTATATCTGCCTGCCTGAAGATAATGTACTTAAAGACCTGAAGCTACAGCGCAGAGGCGGAAGTTTCTCGTTGCAGAACGACCCGTTTGCCGGAAAAGTAAAATTCAGGGTAATCTCATCAGCTCAAAGAAAATAAACCTCGACAACAATGAAAGCACAAACCTTGCTAATTCTGTTCTTTATGACAATTTATTCAGCCTTCGGACAATTGCAGCAATACAAAAATTTCAGGGTTGCTGTTTATTCGCGTTCATACGAAACCTCAAAAATGGGCGACCGCAACTATATCGAGCCCATTTGGGATCTGGTAACCCAACAGGTAAAAGTTGACAAGATTTACCTGGAAACCCACCGCGATTTGCTTATTGTCGATCAGGAAACACTCGATAAAGCAAAAGCGTTTTTTGCGGAAAAAGGGGTTGAAACTGCCGGGGGAATTACCCTTACTGTTGACGAAAGCAACCGGTTTGAAACCTTTTGTTATACCAATCCCGATCACCGGAAGAAGGTGAAAGAGATTGTAGAACACACAGCCAGAAATTTCGATGAATTGATTCTCGACGATTTCTTTTTCACCAGTTGTAAATGTGACCTTTGCATAGAAGCCAAAGGGAATAAAAGCTGGACTGATTACCGGCTCGAACTGATGAAAGAGGCAACGGTCAGCCTGGTTCTTGAACCGGCAAAAGCGGTAAATCCAAACTGTAAAGTGGTAATTAAATACCCCAACTGGTATGAGCATTTTCAGGGTCTTGGATTTAACCTCGAAGCACAGCCAACCCTTTTCGACGGGCTTTACACGGGCACCGAAACCCGCGACCCGTCGGGCAATCAGCACTTGCAAGCCTATCTTGGCTACCTGATTTTCCGGTATTTCGAAAACCTGAAACCAGGAGGCAATGGCGGTGGATGGGTTGATACAGGTGGCCTGCGGTATATGGACCGATATGCCGAACAACTCTGGATAACCATGTTTGCCAAAGCGCCCGAAATTACCCTCTTCGATATCCGACAACTTCAATACCCCATTCGCGAAAACCTTCGCG
>CAZMDP010000223.1:0-4692 GCA_964565015.1 uncultured Prolixibacteraceae bacterium
AATCCATGAATAACCTATGTATAATAAAGGCTGGGATATAGTGAAAACATTGAAACCTGAGTGTACTCAAACACACCATCGGGTTTGCCCTGTTAACAACCTCCGGTTTTAAACTAACTAAAAATAGCTTGATAAACAACCCTAAACACTTAATTATATATTTCAACACCATTTCACACCATCGGTGTGTACTATGAATAACCTCCGGTTTCAACCGGAGGTTATAGAAGGTAACTGAAACAAAACCCTGTAAGGGTTTACCAAATAATAACCAAAGGAAAGAGGGAACGAATTCACTCAGCGCGTACAACCCCGCAACCCAAAGTAAGTAGCTTGAATGGAATGAGCATTAATGAAATTTCATTGGGAAACCCCTCCGGGGTATTTCCCCTTGTGTGACCTCAGTACCTCCGGTTGAAACCGGAGGTTATTAGCAGTTTGTCCCTACGGGACGTTTATTTCTAACCCAAAGGATAATCCATGAATAACCGATGTATAAGAAAGGCTAGGATATGGTGAAAACATTGAAAACCTGAGTGTACTCAAACACACCATCGGGTTTGCCCTGTTAATATCCTCTGGTTTTAAACAGACTAAAAACTGGATTAAACAGCCCTGAAAACACTTACATTTATTTCCACACTTTTCACACTATCGGTGTGCCCTGTGAATAACCTCCGGTTTCAACCGGAGGAAAAGAAAGGAAAGAATAAACAAAACCCTGTAAGGGTTTACCAAAAATAACCCGGGATAAGCACCCCCGCAAACCCTCAACATCAGTAAGAAAAGGAGGCTTTTATATAAATTTAAAAGTGATGTCAAAATTTCTTATATTGTAACATTACGATATAAAAAATATATTTATATTTGCCTCATTATTAAATATCGTAATATTACAATATATGAACGAAAGATTGGGAAACAAAGAAATTGCCGTAATGGGATTGTTATCGGAACGTCCGATGCATGGGTACGACATTGAACATGAAATCCGAATGCGGGATATGCGTTACTGGACCGAAATCTCCATGTCGTCGGTGTACAAAATTCTAAAAAAGCTCGAAGAAAAAGGGCTGATAAACTGCGAGGTCAAACAATCAGCCAACAACGTGGCACAAAAAGTTTATTCGCTTACCGACCTTGGAAAAGTGAGGTTAAACGGCGAAATATCGGGGCTTTTTTCCGAATTCGACCACCACCGGTGGGACATTGACCTGGCCATATCAAACCTCGATGTACTTACCGATGAGCAAAAAGTTTGGAGTATCAATGCGTACATCAAAAAACTCAGGGAATTGCTGTCGGGTTACGGGGAACTGCAAAAGTACCTTGAGGCCGAAAATTGTCCGGTGCACCGGATGGCGCTGGCAGTCCGCCCCCAATATTTGTACAAAGCCGAGATTGAGTGGGCCGAAGCCTACCTGAAACAAGTAACCGCCAAACAGTAAAAACATGGAAAACAATTTTCAGAATATCATCATCAGAAACGCGCATACCAACAACCTGAAAAACATTTCGGTGGAAATTCCCAAACACAAAGTGGTAGCTTTCACTGGTGTTTCGGGCTCTGGCAAATCGTCTCTGCTTTTTGACACCATTTACACCGAGGCGCAGCGGCAGCTTATCGAAACCTTCTCCACTTTTGCGCGCAAACGGCTTCCCAAACTTTCGCGTCCCGATGTGGACGACATTTTGCACCTGTCAACCGCCATGGTTATCGACCAGAAAAAGATGGGCAACAACCTGCGCAGTACGGTGGGTACGGCAACCGAGGTCAATACCTACCTGCGGCTTTTGTTTTCGCGGGTCGGCAAACCGTTCATCGGCGCGTCGTTTCTGTTTTCGTTTAACCACCCGCAGGGAATGTGCCCGAATTGTCATGGGCTGGGGAAAGTCGCAAAAATCGACCTGTCACTGTTTCTCGATATGGAAAAATCAATCCGTGAGGGTGGCATTCTGCACATTCATTACAAACCGGGCAGTTTTCTGTGGAACGAACTCATCAACCTGCATGTTGTTGATACGGATAAGAAGCTGAAGGATTTCACCCCCGAAGAACTCAACCTGCTGCTCTATTCCGAACCTTTCAAAATACAGGGTTCGAAAGAGAAACTTTCGTACAACCGCACATTCGAAGGACTTGCGCGGAAACTGGAACGCTCGATGGCCGAAAAAGGCGAAGACGAAGCCAGCGAGGAGGACAAAAATGCCTATCTCCGCTTTTTTAAATACGAAACGTGTGTGGAATGTAACGGTTCGAGAATAAGTGAAGCGGCTCGGAATGTAAAACTCAAGGGTGTTTCCATCGACGAGGTTTGTCGTTGGGAATTACCCGAAGTACTTGATTTTCTGAAAGGAATTGATGATGAAATGGCCATTCCCATCACCCGGAAAGCCATTTTTGTGCTGGAGCAACTCATTCACATCGGGGTTGGTTATCTCAGTCTCGAACGGCCGGTGGGAACTTTGTCGGGTGGCGAATCGCAGCGGGTAAAAATGGCGCGGCAGCTCGACTGCAATCTTGTTGACTTACTTTATGTTTTGGATGAACCCACAACCGGGCTTCACCCGCGCGACACGGAAAAACTGATTTCGCTTTTGTATGAACTGAAAAACCGGGGCAACAGCGTTTTTGTGGTAGAGCACGACCCGAAGTTATCCGGAATTGCGAATGGATTCTTGACCTCGGTCCCGGTGCCGGTGTCAACGGAGGAACTGTGGTTTTTAACGGCCCGACAGAAGAAATCATTCACGCTGAAAGCGTTACCGGCCAATATCTTCATGCTGAAACCCCGCTGAACGGACATTTACGAAATGCAGACGATTTCTTCGAGATAAAAAATGCCAGCCTGAACAACCTGAAGAATATTTCAGTGAAAATTCCGAAGGGTGTGCTCACCTGTGTAACCGGTGTGTCGGGCAGCGGGAAAAGCACGCTGATTCACGAATGTTTTCTTCCGCAACACCCTGAAACGGTGGTAATTGACCAGTCGCCCATCGGGAAATCGTCGCGAGCCAACCCGGTCACATTTACCGGTATTTTCGACCAGATACGAAAAGAGTTTGCGGAAGCCACCCGTTCCGAAGCGTCGTTTTTCAGTTTTAACAGCAAAGGCGCCTGCCCGAAATGCAATGGCCAGGGTTTTATCAGTTACGAACTCAATTTTATTGATGCGGTAAAATCGCAGTGCGACGAATGTGAGGGTAAGCGTTACCACGCCGAAGTTTTAGATTTGAAATACCGAGGGAAAAATATTGCCGAAGTGCTCGACCTTTCGGTAAACGAAGCGCTGAAGTTTTTCAACTCGCCAAAAATTACGCGGCAATTGCAATTATTCAAAGAAGTGGGGCTTGGCTACCTGAAACTGGGGCAAACGCTCAGTTCGCTTTCTGGTGGCGAATCGCAACGGTTGAAAATTACCGCCGAACTGCAGAAAACCAGCAGCATTTACATCATGGACGAACCCACCACCGGGCTGCACCGGTCGGACATTGAGATGTTTTACCTGATAGTAAAAAAGCTGGTCGAGAACAAAAACACGGTTATCATTATAGAGCACAACACCGACATCATCAAACGTGCCGACTGGATAATCGATATGGGGCCCGAAGGCGGAACTGCCGGTGGCCGTGTAATGGCCGAAGGAACTCCGCAACAGATAAAAGCAAACCCTGAGAGTATTACGGGGAGATATTTGTAACTTAAAAATTATGCGCGAAATCTATTTCGATGAAAACCATTGTGCTGTGTTAATTTTGGAATGCGCAAACAAAACCGAAGCAGAGAAAATCTTTTCAGGTTTGCCACTGGTTAAAACTGGTTTTATTCAATTCGAAATAAAAGAGCTGCATCCTTACACCGGATTTTCGCGGCTGATTGAGTGATGGGTGTCACGGTTTTCAATCGCGATTCATACTGCGGTTATAAACCGATGCACCCTTTAACTTCTACTTCCGATTTTCCTGATTTATCATCTGATTCCTGTCATTCAACCATCTTTTTTTCATGGTTTTAAAGGCTGTTACCATTTTCGCCCCTGAAAACAATTGCAACAGAAACAATTAATTTTAAAAAAGCCATGAAAACAATTTTTATTGCCACAATCCTGTTTGTGGTTGCTACACTCAACGGATTTTCGCAAGACAGCAATCAGCAGAAAGACCCGCAGACCCTTTTTTCAAATGGTTCTAAGGTTACCGGCTGGTTTATTGAGTTTTCCAACTCTTACACCACGCTGAACGGAAAAAACACTTATATGCCCGGATTTGCCGGTGGTATTGTGATGAATCGCAATTTCAGTATTGGGTTAATTGGAAAATCTCTGAGTTGGTATCCTACCCATCTTAAGTTTACCAACGTAATGGATGAACCTGCTTATCTTGAAGGGGGTTATGGCGGGCTTTTCCTGGTTGCATCGCCTATGGCGAATAAGGTGTTTCACATATCTTTTCCGATGATTGCAGGGGCTGGTGGTGCTGTATATATGTCTCAACTGGAATACCCTGACCTTGATGATTTTGATGATTTTGGCGACTTTTGCCATCGATCACTTTCTTCATCACCATTTTTTGTTGTTGAACCTGGCGTAAATGCAGAGATTAATGTAACAGGATTTATGAAATTATATGCCGGTTACAGTTACCGATGGTTGATGGGATTAAACCTTGATAATACATCAGGAAATGCATTTA
>CAZMDP010000224.1:0-4684 GCA_964565015.1 uncultured Prolixibacteraceae bacterium
AGTATTTCTGCTTCCCTTCGACTGGTAATATCCTGCAGTATCAGCATATATCCCCTGTTCCCTTGCTGAAATCCTTCAATGGGTACGTGGTGGGCATTAAAGTACTTTGATGTCGGGAAAATTTCCAGTTTTATTTCGGGTTCTGGATTTTGTTCTTTTTGCGCAATGTATTTCAAAATAAGAGGAAACTTTTTTAAAACATCGGGCGCTGGTAGTCCGAATGATTTTTCCGTTATTCCGAAAAACTTTCTGGCAGCCCGGTTGCAATCAATGATTGCAGAATTTGCATCGAAAACAATAACCGGATCAGGAATATGGTCGAAAAGCAGGTTACGGGCAACCGGTACATTCCGGAACAAACCAAACCTGGTAAGTCCAAATGCAATTATAAGGCCACCAACCGCGTAGGAATAGGGAAGTGGATCAAGCCCTTTTGGAAACATCCCGGCCAGGTACAGTATATAAACAGGGAAAGGTATGGCAATGCTGGCCACAAGAATTATGTATTGGTTCCTGTAGGCAGGTGCTGCCATCCATAACATGCGGATAAATACCCCAAGACTGATCAATATGCAAATGCTGCTGAAAACCTGGAAAATCCAGTAACCAATTGCAGGTTCAAAAGTGAATGCAGGATATGGTCCCGAGGTACTTATTGATTTGCTTTTCAGGAATAAACCATGTAAGTCGTTGGTATTTACCAATAAAAGGGTTATGAATGGAATAATGAATAATGCAATTAAACCGCTCTTTTTTACTTTTTCCACTTCGCCCGAAAATCGGATGGCAAACAACAAGAAAAGTGCTGAAAAGAAAGAAATTCCTAAATATTCAAGCCGATAATAGAACCACATATCCTGTAAGGTTTCTGAGAAAACCTCTAAGGCATAAAAAAAAGCATAAACGGCTCCCGAAATATTTAACAGCGAAAAGGAACGTATGCCCGGTACTGCCTTCAACCGCCAGGACCAAAAGGCAAGGCCTGACATAATAAATGCCGATAACAGGATTGTTAATACATAAACGTTGATATGCATGGTTTATCAGGATATTGTAACAGCGTGTGAATTTATCATTTTCTTTCGAGTTCTGCAATATGAATTGAGGCAAAGTTGTATATACCAGGAATGATTTTCGATTCGGAAAATACAAAATTTATCAGGGTTTATCAATTGGTGAAAATTATGAAAATTAACGGGGAGGTTCGTTAACCACCAACCAGTAAAATCCGGCTGCACTCATTGCACTCTGAAAATCGTTGAAATCGAGTGGTTTTACTACATAGCCATTGGCACCTAAATCATAAGCTTTTTTAATATCGGGATCTTCGGCCGATGAACTGACAACCACAACCGGTGTATGATTGGTGACCGGATTATTTTTTATTTCTCTTAAAACATCGAGCCCCGATATTTTAGGTAGTTTAAGGTCGAGAAATATTACTTTGAGAGATTTGTTGTTCCGCCGGTGATAAAAATCGCCTTTCGAGAAAATAAACGACAACGCTTCTTCACCATTTACGGCCACGAAAATATTGTTTGCCAGATTGTTCTTTTTCAGTGCCCTTATAAAAAGTTCTGCATCGTGAGGGTTATCTTCTACCAAAAGTATTTCGACGTTGTTGTGATCGTTCATAGTTTATTGTTTTTCATTAATCAATTTTGGTACCTTAGTTGAAGAAAAATCTAAAAATCCCCCACAAAGGTAAACAATATTTTAATTTTAAAGGGCAATCCCGATTTGGGAATTCAGGTTTTTAACCTTTTTTCAAGTTCGGCAATACGGTCCTTTAGTTCTTTTATCCTGAACTCGCGACCTACAAATAATTCGTTCATCCGTTCAAGTTCTTTCAGGTTAGCTTCCAATTCTTCGTTTTTCTTTAATATCTCCTTGGTCCGTTCCTTAACGAGATATTCAAGCTCTTCGGTATGTTTTTTTTCGGCTTCGAATAATTTTGTGGCTGTCAGGTAGATTTTTCTGAGTTGGCTCTTCGATAGGAAGTAAATCAGAATTGCGGTTACCAAAACGAAGAGAAAACCTTTCTCGGTTTGAAATCTTGATAAAATATTCACATCGTCTGTAAAAGAAATAACAACCCTGTCTGAGAGAGCGATCCAGATAAACCCTACCATAGCATATCCAATAGCTATAAATAGCGCTTTTCGTTTGAACCTAAAAAGATTTTCAGGCATATTTCACAGCTTTAGAAAAGAGAACATATCTGATACTGTAATGTTCAACCTTTCAATAATTTGATCTCCTCTTCCAGGTCTTTTATTTTATCCTTCAGTTCCTTAATGCGGAATTCCCTACCTATAAAAAGGTCGTTAATCCGATTGAGTTCACGGTTTTTTTCTTCGAGTTGAGCCGTACGCTCCTTCACCATCGATTCGAGTTGTTCGCGGTATTTTTTAAGTTCGATTGAAATGAGCTTTTGCTCTGTAATATCACGGGCAACACCGTACATTATCCCTTCTTCAGGTTGCGGAAACGAATTCCACGACAACCATTTGATGCTCCCATCTTTACAGATATATCTGTTCTCGAACTGATAAACAACTTTCCCGTCGACCAGAACCGATCTAATTTCTTTGGTATCTTCCTTATCGTCGGGGTGTACAAATTCGATCCATGGTTTTGATAAAAGTTCCTCTGTTGAATATCCCAAAACCCTGCTCCATGATGGGTTCAGGTGTTTGAAATAGCCATCGAAACCTGCAATGCAAAGCATATCCATAGCATAATTAAAGAAACTGTTACTGATTTCCAATTCCTTTTCCCTGCGTTTTTGTTCCGATATATCGAGAAATACCGTTGCAAAATATCCTTTTTCATGCGAAAAAGCCGAAATCAGAAAGTATTTATCCATTGGCCCGTAATAGGTCTCGAATGATCGGGAAATGCCACTAAGTGCAACTTCCGAATAGATATCGAGATAGGGTGCCTCTGTAGTATTATATGCCTCAGTTGCTTTTTTGCCAACTATCTTATCATATGTTAAACCTGTTATTTCTTCAAATCTTTTGTTCAGATCAAGAATTATATAATCTATCGGTTTTCCATTTGGGTCGTATAATATTTTATGTAAACATATGCCATCATGTGTGGCTGCAAATAACTTTCTATATCTGTTTTCGCTTTCAATCAATTTGTTCTGCTGTTCGCGTTCAACCGACTGATCCCTGAAAACAAGGACAGTTCCGGTTAATTTCCCACTGTGATCTTTAATAGGGGCACCGCAATCGGTTATCGGAAATTCTGTTCTGTTCTTCGAAATAAGTACAGTATGGTTGGCAAGGCCAACTATAATGCCTTCACGGATTACCCTATCCACCGGATTTTCGACCATTAACCGTGTTTCTTCATTCACAATCCTGAAAATTTCATTAATATGCATTCCTTTTGCATCCTCATAATTCCATCCGGTAAGTTTTTCTGCAACCGGGTTCATTTCCTCTATTTGCCCAAATTCATTGGTTACAATAACCCCGTCGCCAATACTGTAAAGAATTGTCCGGTAATGTTCGTTGTTCATAATTCACGATTTAATATACTATTTTCCATAGTGTAACTAATTTCCGTTCAGTTTTTCGATTTCGGCCTGCAGCATTTTAATCTTCTCTTTCAGTTCTTTTATCCTGAACTCGCGTCCGACAAAAAGTTGGTTCAGCCTTTCGAGTTCTTCGATGGCCAGGGTCAGTTCCTTGTTCTTTTCATTTAGTTCTGCCGTACGCTGTGCAACCAGTTTTTCAAGCTGGTTCCTGTGTATTTCCAATTCACGTTCTATGTTTTTAGAGTCGGTTATATCTGTAAAAATGCCGATCAAACCAATTGTTTCCCCTTTTTCATTTTTCAGTTCTGCTTCCTGAATGATCATGTCCCTGACTTCACCGGTGGCAGGTATGGTAATCATCTTTTCGACCCTGCCATTTATACTGCCGCTTAATATTTCATCCATTTCGGGTTTGTTGCTATAAAGTCCATTTTCATATTTTTCAGGTTCATATTGTAATTGGGGTTGTCTGAAAAATTGTTCAAATGCCTGGTTGCAACCCGATATTTTCTGACTGTAATCGATATAAACAATTGGATTGGGGATTGTATTTATAAGCGTTTCGAGAAATTTCTTTTGCTTTTGAACTTTGCTCATAGTGAGATTAAGCTGATACTTGAGGATGACAATAAACAACAACATTAAAAGCACAACGGAAAGGATGGTCAGGCCAATGGTAGTATATTTTTTAACAAATAACTGACGGTCGTAAATGGCAAACCATTTTTCATATAGTTTATCGTATGTCCCGTTTGCTTTAAGCTGATATAAACCGGTATTCAGCAGGTTGAGCAATTCTTCGTTGTTGGGATGAACGGCAAATGTATATTTCTGAGGTTCAATTTCAATAGTTTTTATAGTAACATTTCTCAGTTTCATTTTTCTGATCAGAAAAGTGCCCTGATATTTTCCTATCAAAGCTGCATCGTGTTCTCCATTTTCAATCATTTTGAGGGCTTCCATCTGAGTTGGAACTGGAAATATTTTATCGGTAATATTATTCTCTAACAGGTAATCGTGCATTCGGTCGAGGTATTGCACAATTATTTCTTTTCCTTTCAGATCGTCGATAGTTTGAATCGGACTTTTTTTCCGTGTACAAATGCCAGAGTATATAACGCTGTGCGAGAT
>CAZMDP010000225.1:0-4681 GCA_964565015.1 uncultured Prolixibacteraceae bacterium
CGTCGTACTGTGCAGTCATAGAAAAAAGAATTTGTTGCAAATATAGCTAAAACAACACGGTTTTGATTTTTGTAAACGGGCTCAAAAAACTAACAGGTTGTGGTTGAAAACTATAGACGTTATTTTTTATTTCACTTACGGAATGATCCTTATCGGGCTTGAAATCTTTTCGTATTTTTAAGCACTGATCAAATCACCGCAATTATGAAAAAAAATACAAGAATTTTTGTTTCCGTTTTGTTGGTTCTCATACTGCTGGTTCTGATTATGGTTATGGTTTACAATGCACATTATTTCTTACTTAACCTTAAGGCCGAAAAGCAATTAACTGAGTTAAAATCCTTGAATAAGGATGGTTTTAGCATTCGTGACTTAAATAAGAACGGAAAATTGGATATTTACGAAGACCCGGGCCAGAATATTGAAAAAAGGGTTGATGATTTGCTCCAACAAATGACCCTTGAAGAAAAGGTCGGGATGCTGTGGCACCCACCTATTGGCGTAGGATTGGAAGGTGAAATTCTTCGTAAGCCAAATTTGAGGGCTTTTAGTATGCATTCTACCTACGATTTGGTAGTAAACAAAAAAATCAACCATTTCAACCTGTTTTTAATCCCAAAATCGGATAAACTTGCTGCCTGGCATAACAAACTCCAGAAAATTGCCGAACAAACACGGCTTGGAATACCTGTAACCCTAAGTACCGACCCTCGTCATGGAATCCAGAATTTTATCGGCCCCGAATTACTGGGCAGCGATTTTTCGAAATGGCCCGAACCCATCGGGCTGGCTGCCATTGGCGATTCATTGCTTGTAAATGAGTTTGCGCAGATTGCCAATGCCGAATATCGTGCGGTAGGAATAAGGACTGCCTTGCACCCGATGGCCGATATTGCAACAGAACCACGTTGGGCACGAATCAATGGTACATTTGGTGAAGATGCTCACCTGGCGGCAAAGCTTACCGCTGCATACATATATGGTTTTCAGGGAAATGAATTGGGTTCAGGAAGTGTTGCCTGCATGACCAAGCATTGGCCAGGCGGAGGACCTCAGGAGAAGGGAGAAGACGCCCATTTTTCGTATGGGAAAAACCAGGTTTACCCGGGCAACCATTTCGATTATCACCTTATACCTTTCAAAGCAGCTTTCGAAGCCGGAACTGCTATGATTATGCCTTATTATGGAATCCCAAAAGGAATTACAAACGAAGATGTGGGGATGAGCTTCAATGACCGAATAATTAAAGGATTACTCAGAGAAGAATTCGGATACGATGGAATTGTTTGCACCGACTGGGGAATTATCGAAGGAGTTAAAATTTTCGGAAGGGTGTTGGTTGAAGCCAAGTCGTGGGGAGTTGAAGAACTTTCAGTAAAAGAACGCATTGAAAAGGCTATTAACGCGGGTGTCGATCAGTTTGGTGGGAATACCAACACCAGGGAATTGATTGAGTTGGTAAAAGAAGGCAAAATCAGTGAGGCCAGGATCGATGAATCGGTTAAAAGGATACTGCGGGCAAAATTCAGAATGGGCCTTTTTGATCATCCGTATGTCGATGAGGAAAAAGCTTCACGAATAGTGGGGAATCCCGAATTTAGGGAAAAAGGAAAACAAGCCCAGAGGAAGTCGATAGTATTGCTAAAAAACAGCCTGGATAGAAATAATCAAAAGATTTTACCTCTGACTGAAGGTATAAAAATTTACGTTGAAAATATCGGAAGGGAAACAGTTGCTGCCTATGCAAATGTAGTGGATAAAATCGATGATGCCGATGTTGCGGTAATCAGGATTGCCGCACCCTGGGAACCGCGTAGGGGCGATTTTATCGAAAGTTTTTTCCACCAGGGTGACCTCGATTTCAAAGAACCTGAGCTTTCAAGAATTTTATCTATACTGAAAGCGAAGCCAACTGTGGTCTGCATTTACCTTGATCGGCCTGCGGTTATACCGGAAATTGCCGGGCATGCAGCCGCTTTGTTGTGCGACTTTGGCGCTTTCGATGATGCTGTACTCGATGTTGTTTTTGGCAGATATAAACCATCAGCAAAGTTGCCCTTTGAGTTGCCTTCGTCGATGCATGCGGTTGCAGATCAAAAAGAGGATGTGCCATACGACAGCCAAAATCCGTTGTTCTCCTTCGGATTTGGCCTGACCTATGAAGAATAATCAAAATCCCATGGCCCGGCTTGTTCTTTTTTGTTCTGTATTATTTCTCAATACACTTCTTAATTCGAGCTATGTTGTTGGTTCAGAGTTTGTGTTACAAACATGCGAAATAAATTTTGAAGGATCGGCTGATGACAATAAAACGGGCAAGAAAGGGGAAAAAATCAAAGAATTTAATGAGCTTCCTTTTCATCGAATCCGGTATGAAGGGATTTCTGCTTTCGAAGGAATGCTAAATATAGGTGGATACTTGAAAAAGTATAAGCATAAGCGGTTTAATGATTTCCATTATTATAAACCAAAATCGGTTTTTTCGGAGAAAGGAAAAGATAAAAGCAAAGATGTTGACACTGAAAAAAACTGTTTGAGAGTAGGGTTTGCTGGCGATATTATGTGGGTTGGTAAGGTTTCACCAGGATTTGTAAGTGAAGGGGTAATCAGCGAACTGAGAAAATATGATGTTTTATTTGCAAACCTCGAAACACCGGTTGATAAAACAAAAAGAGTCCCATCTCTTTTACCCGATTATTTAAAATACAATTCGGGTGAAGAGTTATTGAAAGCTTTTTATTGCCCCGAAAAAGGGGAAAATCATTTAACGGCTGTTTCGCTTGCCAACAATCATGTGCTCGATAAGGGCAGCAAAGGGCTTCTGAATACAATGCAGGCACTCGATAGTATGGGGATTTTCCATACCGGCGCAAGTGCATACGACGAACAGGATAAATACATTACTTTCGAAAAAGGAGGGATTAAAATAGGGATGTATGCTGCAACTTTTGGAGTGAATTTCAACCGAAAGATGAAAAATCAATCAGTTAAAATAAATCACATCAATGGAATAACTGCGTTCAATGCCGACACGCTAAATCTGAATGAAATAAAAGCTATCCTCGCTAAGATGAAAAAAGATAGTGTTGATTTAAAAATTGTTTTCCTTCACTGGGGATACGAGTTCGAGCTTTTCCCTGATCCGCTGATTCAAAATGTTGCTCACCAGATTGCCATGGCTGGGGCTGATATTGTTGCAGGAAGCCACCCCCATGTATTTCAGCCTATCGAAATAATTTACATGAACGATACTTTAAAGCATGGTATTTTCGATGGAGATCAACTTTCCGATTTTCAGACATTGAATAATAATGAGCGCAAAATATTGGTATTATATTCTCTTGGAAATTTTATCAGCCGGATGAAAACCGCGTTGTGCAGGATTGGTGTAATTGTTTCTGTTACAATCGAAAAAGATTCATTGTCAGGAAAACTGGATTGGAGTTTTGATGGGATGGATTTTGTATATAATAAAGCCGCGATTTTACCCGGTAAAAAACATAAATTGATGTTGTATAGCGAGTTTGAAGAAAATTACCTGAACCGGAACACAAAACGGGCAATTAGAAACAGACAGGAATCCGAATTTGCCATACGGCATATCGGCAACACAAACTAAGCTTTTTTACAAAGGGTATGTTGGGTATTTGTGTAAAAGCTCAACAACTATTAAAACTGTGGCAATTATTGTAGTGGTTGTCATAAAAATTAATCCTGCATTTAGCGGTTTAAGCCTTGTTTTTTCAAAACGGGGTGGCCTTGAGACAAAGAAACGTGTTTCGATAAAAATAAGAAGTTTATAGAATAATATTCCAAGCCCGAACCCTAAAATCCAGCCTCCAATAATATCCAACGGATAATGGTTGCCGTTATAGATGCGGGAATAGGAAATAATGAAAGCCCAGGCGAGAATTGATATAAAACTGAGACGATTCCTGAATAGCAATGCCGTAAATGTCAGAATGTAAAACGCATTGGATGCATGCGAAGAAACGAACCCATAAAGACCACCCTTTCTGAGAACAATATGTACAAGTCCTTCGAGGGCGGGTTCGTGCCCTGGACGCAATCTTTGTGTCAGGTCTTTAACCAGGGTCGAAATCTGATCGCTTGCCACAAAACCCAATAAAAGAACCAGTAAAATGATCCACGATTTACGTTCGTAATTCCTGATTATGGCAAAGGCCAACATCAGATAAAACAAAAGGAAGGTTTCTTTACGGGTAAAAAGCAACATGGCCGTATCCCACCAGGGAGAATTGATCCTATTCAGGATCAGAAATATTTCGGTGTCAAATTTTAATATAGCTTCAAGCCAATGCATTTAAGTTTTATTTAAAATCGACCAAATCTGATCTTTCAGCCTCATGATGTTATAGCCTGTTACCGACGAAAAAAAGAGGTGCGGAATATCTTTCATCTGTTCGCTTATCTCTTTCATTAGCTCTTCATCGAGCATATCGGCTTTACTAATGGCTACAAAGCGGTCTTTATCGAGCAGTTCGGGATTATATTTTTCAAGCTCGTTAAGGAGTATCTCGTACTCTTTCCGGTAATCTTTTGCATCAGAAGGGATTAAGAACAAAAGCATCGAGTTTCGTTCGATGTGCCGAAGGAACCTCAGCCCAAGGCCTTTGCCGAGGTGGGCGCCTTAAATAATCCCCGGAATATCGGCCATAAC
>CAZMDP010000226.1:0-4680 GCA_964565015.1 uncultured Prolixibacteraceae bacterium
CTTTCCCGAAGGGATGGCTTTGACCCTGGAGACCGCTTACGCCCGATTTGATGACCGGGGAAATAACCTTGGGTACGAAGAAATCAACGCCAATGGTGATAAAATGGTGGTGGTGGAACACCAATACGATGAACAGAACAACCCACAATCGAGCCTTGTATTTGTAAACGGAGCCGGCCGCACCATGAGCCAGCACTATGAGTTGAAATACGAGTACAAGTGGTATTAAAAAAGCCCGGGCAATTGCTCACCCGGACTTTGAGACTTAAATCAGTTGTTATCTGGTTAATGTTTCAGAATGAGTGGACGTGTTACCACTTTCTGATTGTTGGTTAAGCAGAAATAGTAAACGCCATTTGGATATCCAGTGCCATCCCAGACCTCCGAATACTCCCCGGTTTCTAGGTTTTTATCCTGAAGAACAGCAACAGATTGCCCGGAACTGTTGATAACAGAAATTCGTGTCTGGCCCGGTTCGGCTATTGTATAGTTAATCCATGCCCTTCCTGACGATGGATTGGGATAAACCAATAAATTGGTTTCGGCAATTAAGCTTTCATGTATTATGGCATGTTTAATTTCGCCTTCGCAAGCACGTGTAAATGGTTTTGGAATGACGTATTCATAATTGTCGTGGGTAACATTGGTGATGGTAAAGCACCATGTACCCGACGGGTTGTTAACGCTCCGCGACCTTAGTATTGCCACCCCGTTGTTATCGGTCAAAACTTCAACCTTGCCGGAGCTTGGACCTGAAAAATCGGCAAAAACTCTTGCCCCCGAAACATTGGTTGAGCCCGAAACTACTTTAACTTCGGCATATCCGTTGGCCTGTTTTTTATTGATCTCACGTGTAACTTTTATAAAAGAAGCCGTCATTTGTTCAGTTGGGGTGGTTCCGCCATTGTTGAGGTTAATTATTGCCTCGTTCATGACTTCGGGCGCCGACATTCCGTGTTTTACCCAAAGATTGTACAGTTCGGTTCCCGCATTGTTGGTCCGGTTTTCATCCCTGAGGAACTCAACATACTCTTTTGAGGTAGTCTGGTACATCAGCCTCACTTCGGCCCTGGTTGCACCATTAGGTACCTGATACGTTGTGATATCAAAGTTCTGCCCATCGGGATACATGGATGTGGAAACCACTCCCCCATTGTCAACTACCGGCGATTGCAAAGCAATTAGTCCTGCATTGGTAAATCCGGCAGGAGGTATCCGGTTGTCGAACCAGATTTTGTTGTTGATGGCAAAATTGAACGATGGACCGGCTGCTTTTCCAATTGCTGCCGCCCAGAGAGCGCTGAAACCGGGCTTACATTCATAGATTTTCGTTCCAGTGGTGTTAAGAACTGCTGTGTTTGCGTTGTAAGCCCCTGACTCTGAAATAAGGGAGTTACCGTTAAAGAATTTAACATTTATCCACATTCTTCTTCCTTCGGGGTATCCGGTTGGTAGCTTGTGGCCGGTTTTGTTCACGATTTTAACAGATAGATTTTCACCTGCAGAAGTAACTATAAGATCGGCGGCAGCCCTGAGCTGCTGGCGTGAGCGCACTATCCCGGCATCGATGGCAGCCGCATTTACTTCTGCGGCATATTTATCTTTTACCATTAATGGAACAAAGGTATTGCCCCCGGTAAAATCGTGCAAAGGAAGATCGTTTCGCAAGGGTGCATCCTTCATTTTTGCACCTTTCCCGACTACGGGCTTCATGTGGCAGCCCTGGCACGACTTCCCTCCCTGGGTGGTTGGCTTGTTGTACCCACTGGCAAGCCACTCGCTGTAGGTCCTTTCAATCGGGAACATGTACCTTAGGTCGAAGTTCAGCCCGGCAAGGTTTTTATGTCCCGCCGGAAGGTTCTTAATGAAAACATACTCCTCTTCCTCAAGGCTTTGTCTGACAAATGCCGGATTACTTACATCGTGGCAGGTACCGCACAGGGCTGCTTCCTTGTGAAAAGGCGAATAGATCATCTGGTGCCGGCCGGTTGCGTCGGCATAAGGTCCGCGTTTGGCATTATTGCTGTCGGCTATATACATACCGTTGGCCGATGTACCCGGTATGGGAATAATTCTTGCCAGGTATGCCTGGTCGGCCTGATAGGCTACCGTTCCGTAAACGCTTCTGTTATAATTTGCATCAGCAGGGAACGGATTGGTACCCAATGGAGTTGGTTTTACCAGTTTGTGGCAGAAATCGCACTGTACCCCTTGCCGGTCGTTGCTGTTTAGGGCCGATCCATCGGTTGGAACACAACGTCCGTTCAGCCAGCCATCGGGGGAGTGGCAGCGAAGGCATAAGTCGCCCACATCGGGCGCATCCTGGTTGGCAATGGCCAGGCAAGCATAAAACAGAGGGTCGCGGGCAGCATGGGCTTTCATGCTTCCCCTCCAATTGAAAGCAGGCTCAACAGCCAGGACGTAGCCTCCATGGCAATTGTCGCAGCGGTCGGGAGTTTCAATATTCCCTGATTGGCCGATTTGAGAACCGGGCAGGAAAAAGTCATCTAATGTGGTAGCAGCAATGGCAATCAAAAAGGTTACCATTATGATTGCCGGAACGATAAGTACTGATTTTTTCATAGGTGTGTTTTTAAATAAATCCAGTTTAAATTTAGGAATTATTCTTATTCAGGAATGTGTTAAAAAACATGTTTTCAGCAATTTAGAATGGGTTTAAATAAGTTTATTTATTAACATTTGTTTTCAATAAAACAGGAAAACTTTAGAATTGGAGTATATCTATCCAAATTTGGATAAATTAATAGACCTCCATAAAAAAACCTCCCATAAATAACTCATTTACAGAAGGTTTTAAAATTTTTCGAGGTCCCTGGCGGAATCGAACCGCCGTCCACGGTTTTGCAGACCGTTGCCTAGCCACTCGGCCAAGGAACCTGATTGTGCTTTATCGTTAAATGAACGCCTCCCAACTGGAAGGACTGCAAAGGTAATAATTTTTTTATTGCAAAAAATGCCCCCTTTGGGTTTTATCTTTCAAGCGTCACGCTCACCTGCTGCATTTCGCCTCCCATCGGTGGGTTAATCTTCGAGATTTTTATGACCACACGCTCAACTTCAGCGAATTCGGTTTTTATCTTACCAGCAATCCGGTTGGCCACGTGTTCGAGCAGGTGCGATGGTATTTCCATTTCTTCCTTGACAATGGCATATAGCCGCTGGTAATCGAGGGCATCTTTCAGCCTGTCGGTTTGCGTGGCGTTATAACCATCGGTTTCAACCAAAAGGTTCACCAGAAAATGGTTGCCTACGGTCTGTTCCACTTCGTAATGGCCGTGGTAGGCATAAAACTTCATATTCTCAAGCTCGATTATTACTTTCTGTCGCATACCTTTTCCCGTGTAATTGGCTGCGAAATTAACATTTAGTTTCATCAATTATATTTTTTAATTGTTGCTGAACCACTCCCCAATCATTCTGATAACTTTGCATCGTGATGGAATTAAGTATGTTTCATTAACTTGAATTTTAATTTTACCGGAATGACAAATTCATCGGAGAATAACAGGGAAACTGCTCCAAAGAGCAATTTTATACACCAGATTATTGAGAAAGACCTGGCCGAAGGGAAAAACAACGGAAGGGTATTGACCCGGTTCCCGCCAGAACCCAATGGCTACCTGCATATAGGCCATGCAAAGTCGATTTGCCTGAATTTCGGGATTGCCCAGAAATATGGTGGACTTACCAACCTGCGTTTTGACGATACCAATCCCGAAAAGGAGGAGGATGAATATGTACGGTCAATTATGGAGGATGTGCGCTGGCTTGGATTCGACTGGGGCGAGCGACTCTATTATGCCTCTGATTTTTTTCAGAACCTGTACGACTTTGCGGTGAAACTGATCAAAGAAGGCAAAGCCTATGTTGACGACCAGGATGCCGAAACCATCAGCGAACAGAAAGGAACGCCAACCCGGCCTGGCATCGAAAGTCCATTCCGGAACCGTTCGGTTGAGGAAAACCTGCGACTTTTCGAAGGGATGAAAAACGGGGATTACGATGAAGGTTCGCGTGTGTTGCGGGCTAAAATCGATATGACTTCGCCAAATATGCACATGCGCGATCCGATTTTGTACCGGATCATGAAAACCCCGCACCACCGAACCGGCGACAAGTGGGTAATTTACCCCCTTTACGACTTTGCCCACGGACAGTGCGACTATTGGGAAGGAATTACCCATTCGATATGTACGCTTGAGTTTGAAGTACACCGCCCGCTTTACGACTGGTTTATCGATCAGCTGAAGGAAGGTGACTATCGTCCCCGTCAGATCGAATTTGCACGGTTAAACCTTACCTATACCGTGATGAGCAAGCGCAAACTGCTCGAGCTGGTGAAAGATGGCTATGTAAACGGATGGGACGACCCGCGCATGCCCACCATTTCGGGTTTGCGGCGCAGGGGATACACCCCCGCCTCGATACGGAACTTCGCCGAAAGAGTTGGGGTTACAAAAGTAGAAGGGACCAGCGATGTGTCGCTTCTCGAACATAGTGTTCGCGAAGACCTCAACAAAACAGCACAGCGGGTAATGGGCGTTATCAATCCGCTTAAGGTAGTGATAACCAATTATCCCGAAGGACAGGTTGAAGAAATGGAAGCCATTAACAACCCCGAAGACCCGGGGGCCGGCACAAGGATGGTCCCATTCGCCC
>CAZMDP010000227.1:0-4665 GCA_964565015.1 uncultured Prolixibacteraceae bacterium
CACCACCAGGTGTCAATCAAAATCACTGCAAGGTAATCTGAAAGAAATACTTCAATTGGGCCGGGACAAGCTGCATCGGGATAAAAAATCGGATTACGGTATTTCTCCGCCAGCTCGTCTGTCAACTGTTTAATAAAATCTTTCCCTTCGCGTGAACCGCCGGCCCATTCGGTTTTGCCCGGAGCAATCAGCAAAGGATGTTTTTCGTTCAGAAACAATTGTTCAGAAATTTGGCCGGTTTGTTCATTTACTGCATTACCAGCCAGTAAAACAGCAAAGTTTCTCTGCATACCGGCCTGGTTTTTCAACTGGTTTAAAAGCGCCATCTCAGTATTCCTTCCGAAGGCGTTTCCAGTAACAAAAATACTGTGAGACCTTTCTTCCTGAGCATTTAGTATCCCGAAGAATAAACTGAAAAACCCAATCA
Organism: uncultured Prolixibacteraceae bacterium; assembly: GCA_964565015.1. Taxonomy (GTDB): domain Bacteria; phylum Bacteroidota; class Bacteroidia; order Bacteroidales; family Prolixibacteraceae; genus UBA1413. The sequence goes on from CAZMDP010000227.1 coordinate 428, forward strand.
TCAGATATTTTACAACCTTCGCCATACTTATAACTAAATTTCCTCCGTTAAAGTTTCTGTTTCGGCATACAACAGCCTCAATCCATCACTATTCTTTAACCGGGGTAGCATAGTTTGTCGTTTTTTCTGGTGATTTTGCATGTTCACCAGTATTTCATTCAGTGTTTTTAATGCTTTTTCAATGTACGGACCTTTGTTGAGCATAACACATTCAGCTCGTTGCGACAAAGCGGCATCGGTAATTTCGGAACGGGTGGGTACTCCTTTTTTTGCCAGCGATTCAAGTACCTGTGTAGCCCAAATCACCGGGATATGCGCAGCTTCACCCAGGCGCATAATCTCTTCCTGAATGGTAGCAAAATTTTCCCAGCCGGTTTCAATGGCTAAATCGCCACGTGCTACCATTATGCCCACCGGATAGGTTTGCATTGCCTGAAGTAAAATTTCGGGCAGGTTTTTAAATCCTTTCCGGGTTTCAATTTTTAGTACAATTCCTGCAGAGGCCTCGTATTTTACCAGCTCTCTCTGCAGTGCCTCTACATCAGATGCTCGGTTCACAAACGAAAGGTTCACGGCATCGGCGTGCAGGGCAATAAAAGGAAGGATTTGCCTGTCTTTTTCGGTTAATCCGTTTATCTCCATATCCGTCTCCGGGAAGTTGATGCCTTTATCGGCTTTCAGCTTGCTGCCGGTCGCTGAAGCATAAGTGATAGTGATTTCCATCTCATCGCGCCTCACTTTTTCAATCACTCCCTCTATTTTTCCATCATTCAGATAAACAGGTTCACCGGTTTTAACATATTGAAAAATTTCGGGCAGGGTACATGAAATGTGTGCCGGATTGACCAGGTTCCCCTGCGAATCGTAACGGGCAGGTTCTCCAGCCAGAGGTGCGCTGTGAAGCAAAAGGGTATCGCCAATATGCAGGTTAATAAACTGTTCTGAAGGGAGCAATTCCCCCACATAGTTTTTTTCTTTCCCTGTTTCTTTTACCTTATGCAAAACCAACTCTGTACCGGTGGTAATGTATGCCGAATCGGAGCAAAGTCCCCATCTGCCCTTACCCTGTTTGCGGATTATTTCTATCCGGCAACTTTTACCCCGCGAATCGGTAAACAAAAGGTCATTCCCCCGCCTGATTTTTTCAATAAATGAATTACTTACCGGAATAACTGCGACGGAATCGTTCCCGGGTGGCGGAACATCGGGAGAAGCAATCCACACCCTGGAAGGTTGTACCACTGTGCCGAGCGAATCGCGCTGCGGTTTGATGTGCACCACCTGCGGACCGGGTTGCATGGGTCCGGTTCGCAATTTTGGTCCGCCCAGGTCCATCATTATTTTACATTTCCTTTTCACATTTTTACTTGCTCTTTGCACGTTTTCAATCATTGCAGTCCATGCCGTTTCGTCGTCGTGGGCACAGTTGATGCGGGCGCTGTTCATGCCATTTTGCATCAACTGATTCACCAACTGATAGTTTTCAGCGGCTTCCGAAGGCATGGTAACCATAATCCGGGTCCTCCGCCTGTTGGATTTATTTCCAAACAACCGTTTGGTATTTTTGCGAAGCAGTTTTTCGCTGCGCTTTATACTGATGTCAGTTTTCTGCGACAGCACTTCGTGGTTATCCAGTAGCTTGTGAATGATAGTATGGATGGTTTGCAGGCTGGTTATAACATGTCCTTCAATGTTAGCGAGGTCGGGCAGACCCAGATAGCGGAGACGTTGCTGCAGTTCACCGATATCAAAACTCCGGAATGCCAAATAATGCAACAGGTTAAGTGCACTTTCACGATAAACCGGATGAACGGCAGAAAGGCTGCTGGCGTATTCGGTCTCCAGGTTTTCCGATTTACGCATAATCTTTTCAAGTTGTATCTGAATGAGTTCCAGTTTCTTTTTTGTTTTCATGTCATTAGAATTGATTCAAATCAAATAAATACAAACAGAAATGCTCCGACTGTTACTACAAGACCTACCATAAACACATTGTAGGCCCAGCGCAGCAACCTGTATTTTTTAGCCAGTACTTTTCCCAGTGAATACTGGTCTTTGGTAAGGGTGGAATAGAGGTAAGGGTCGTCGTTAATCATTTCACCAACAGCCCATTCATATTCTTCCAAGGCCATGTTATAAAAGTTTCCAAAAAAAATCAGATTTACTTTCTTTTGCTTTATGTCTTCCCTCATAAATTTGCCCGAGGAAATGTTTGGGCGGGTGGAAAGAACAGCCAGCACAATGGTGGACAAACTGAATAGAATGAAAATAATGGTGGGCAAAATTATGGCCGGTTCCTGCTTAAATTTACTCACCAGAGTCGCCAGGGCCAGTGAAATGATTATGCCGTTCAGCGATATGAGGATGTTGGATTTATTGTCGGCAATGTGGCTCAGGTTAATCTGGTTGCGGGCGGTGAGTTTGAACATGGAATCCACTCCGCGGGAATAACTTTTTGATTTTGCCGCTTTCATTTTTGCTTTAATTGCATGTTGTTCTATGCGTGCTTTAAGCAACTCAAGATTTTTTTGCTTTGTTTCTTCCAGGTTGTTCCGGCAAAAAGCAGTATGCCAGTGGTGTTCTTCAAATAACCGGATAGATTCATAGTCAAATTCAGCTTTTTTTAATTTGCAAATACCCACATTATTCTGCTCCTGCCTGAGTTTTTCAGCCTGTTCAAAATAATTTTCCTGCCCCAGGTGCATAAAATCGGCATCGCAGAGCACTTTGGCCACCCTGCTTTCAGGCGATTGCGGGAAAGCAGTGGCCCGGATATTTTCGGCAATAGCAGTGCGGATGTTTTCTTCCACTCTACGTCGTTCGAGAAATTTCACTGCCATTTCGGCACTTGCTTCTTCATGCCCTTTGTACTTTTTCAGGTAACCCACATCGTGAAACCAAGCCGCTAACCGCAGAATGTACATCTCCTCTTCCGTCAGTTTCTCTTTGGTTCCGATAAATACAGAATTTTTCACCACATCCTGCGTGTGAGCCAGTGTGTGGTAGGTATAATCTTCAGGTGTTTCATTTTTCAGGAGGTCGGAAACAAACTTTTTAATCTCGCTAATAATTGTTTCATTCATTTTTTCTGAATTTTACATTTCTTCGTTTAAAACATATAATAAAACCGGCCGGTTAATTCCCTTAACTTTTGCCGTTTTCTGAGACACAAACACCGCTTTCACTTTCGCATCGAGTTCATTGAAAACTTCTTCGGAAATTATAAGCTGCGAATGCCAGCGCTTGTTTAATTGTTCGATGCGCGAAGCCATTATCACCACATTTCCAGTTATGGAATACTGTTTTCGTATCGCCGATCCAATGTTCCCGATAACTGCTTCGCCGTAGTGCAGGCCTATCCCGATTCTGGTTTCGGGTATTTTCCCTGCTTTATTTTCTTCTTTCACATTCCGGATGATATCAATAGATGCCAATACTGCATTTTGCGCTACATTACCCTCCGAAACCGGTGCACCAAAAGTGGCCATAAACCCATCTCCTAAAAATTGATTGATGACACCGTTGTAACGCTGTACGCTGTCAATCATAAACTGAAACAAGCTGTTTAAATAAGCCACTACCTCCTCGGGCGAATGGCTTTCCACGAAAGGGGTAAAATTGCGGATATCGAGAAACATCACACATACCATTTTACGTGCACCTGAGAGTTCGTCCTTCTTTTCTAAAATGCTGCCGGCAATTTGCGGTGAAATTTGCTGGCCAAACAGGTCGATGACTTCATTCTTTTCTTTAATGCTTTTGAACGAAGCCAACATTTTCTTTTTAATCAGATCGGCAACAAAACCAGCTGCAATGCCTGATATCAAAAAAATTATCCCCTGGCCCAGGTACTGCATACCGGTTAAATCGGGACGATAACTGTTCACGGGCACACCGCTGAAAATAGTGGAATAATAAACTGATACAGCCACGTATTGGATTGCTGCCAGTCCACCTGAAAAAACGGAGAGTTTAAAGTTTAAACGCAGTGTGGAAAGCACGATAAAAAGAAAATAGGTTAGTGAGGCCGGTGCCTGAAGAATGACTGTTTGTCCTGAATATTCAACAATGAAAATGAATAAGAGCGTCAATAGCGATATTTCGGAATATGAATTTATATAACCAAAGATGCTCCTGTGGTGAAAAAACATTTTCATTTTTTTTTCAATAAAAAAATGTATAACCAATTCATAAACAATTATTACCAATGTAAAAATAAGAATGGCATAAATGGAAAT
>CAZMDP010000228.1:0-4658 GCA_964565015.1 uncultured Prolixibacteraceae bacterium
AACAAAAAAAAACCAACTTGCCTTTACAGTAAGTTGGTCTTTCCGTTGAGATTGAAGCGGTAAATATTTTTTTTGGAATAAAAACTTCAGGTATGGTATTAAAAAACCGATGGGATAGGAAACTATTTTTATTTGCCGGTGGAAAATACCTGCATTAACTAATTTGTCCGGTGTTATCCAATTTCCCATAATGCAAATTTAAAAAAGCCAACGATGATCGCATTTTGGTATCCTTTTTAGTTTTCAAAGAGTTATTAACAGTCGGGCAATTATTTGTTTACATTGTTTTAAATGACATTTCCATTGTTTACTCAACGGGTTTGATACTTACACCAAAAATGTCTTCAAAAATTTTTTTGATCCTTTCTGATTCTCCTTTCCTGACTGTTAGCCTGATCCGGCAACTTTCAAGCATTTCGATTAAGGTTTGGGTAAGGTTTTCATTTTTAATTATCTGCATAATTGTATTGAGTTCGTTATATGAACACCTTATTTCAAATTCTGTTTCAATTATCTTGGTTACAATGTCTGCGTTCAAAATTGCTTCGGCTGCTGCCTGCCGGTATGCATTAATAAGTCCGCCAACTCCCAGCAGTGTACCACCAAAATACCTTACCACAATACATAAAACGTTGGTAAGGTTATGGCTCACCAGTTGGCCTAATATGGGTTTGCCGGCTGTAGATGAAGGTTCGCCATCATCATTGGCCCTGAACCGTATGGTTTCCTTCCCAAGCCTCCATGCATAACAATGGTGCCGGGCGCTGAAATGCTCCTTTTTGATTTTTATGAGGTGTTCTTTGATCTCATCTTCCGATACAACTGGGAACAGGTATGAAATAAATTTGCTCCCCTTATCCTTATAAACACCTTCTGAGGGTGCGGTTATTGTCAGGTATGTATCCTTTTCAGCCAAACCGGTTTATCATTGTACTGAGTTGAACTTTTTCATTCAGATTATACGAAAAAAAAGCAGGCCCAAAGACCTGCCTGATATTACATTTTAAGTTTCTTCTCTATTTCGTCAACGTAGTGCCTGAAATTTTTATCGGTTTCTTTAAGGTTATTTACTGTTTTACAGGCGTGAAGAACAGTTGCATGATCTTTATTCCCAATCTGGGCACCAATGCTGGCCAATGAGTATTTAGTCATTGTTTTCGAAAAATACATGGTAAGTTGCCGTGCCTGCACTACTTCCCGCTTGCGGGTTTTGGCCTGGAGCGATTCGACCGGCATACTGAAGTAATCGCAAACCACTTTTGAGATGTATTCGATAGAAAGTTCGCGGCGTGAGTTTTTAACCAGCTTATTGATCAGTTTGCTTGCAAGGTCGAGCGTGATCTCTTTTTTATTGAGCATCGACTGGGCCAAAAGTGAAACCAGAGCGCCCTCGAGTTCCCTGATATTGGTGGAAATATGCGAAGCAATATATTCAAGTACATCCTCCGGAAGGTCAATACCATCTTTATACACTTTGCGTTTCAGGATTTCCATTCTGGTTTCAAAGTCCGGAACGGTCAGATCGGCTGTCAACCCCCATTTAAACCTCGATAGCAGACGTTGTTCCATACCTTTGAGCTCGATAGGCGGTTTATCAGAGGTAAGAATAAGCTGTCTGCCTGTTTGGTGCAAATGGTTAAAAATATGGAAGAATGTTTCCTGTGTTTTCTCTTTACCCGAAAACTCGTGTACATCATCCAGTATAAGTACATCGATCATCTGGTAAAAGTTCAGAAAATCGTTTCGGTTGTTGTTCCTTGTAGCTTCGGTAAACTGTGTCTGAAACTTGTTTGCGTTTACATACAGAACAACTTTATCTGGAAATTTTTCCTTAACCTCGATACCAATTGCCTGTGCCAAGTGGGTTTTGCCCAAACCTGAATTCCCATAAATCATCAGCGGGTTAAAGGCCGTTCCTCCGGGATTCTGGGCAACTGCATAGCCGGCACTGCGCGCAAGACGGTTGCAATCACCTTCAACGAAGTTTTCAAATGTATTTTCTTGCTTAAGCTGAGGATCGATCTGTAACTTCTGGATACCAGGAATTATAAAAGGATTTTTTATGGGCGCTTTTTCGTCGGCGCTCATAGGTATTGTAAGGGGTTTGTTTTGTATTTTGAAATTGTTGTTGGTTGGGTACTTTATTGTATAAGGAAGTTCGTTGTTGATGTTTCCCATTACAACGTTATACTCAAGTTTGGCGCCTGTACCAAGCACCATTCTGAGGGTTTTCCTCAGTATGTCAATAAACTGCTCCTCGAGATACTCATAAAAAAATGCACTCGGGACTTGTATTGTAAGAACCTTCTCTTCCAGTTTTACCGGAACAATTGGCTCAAACCATGTTTTAAAACTGCCGGCGGGTACATTGTCGCGGATAATCCGCAAACAACTATCCCACGCAGTCCAGTGCTCATTATTCATACGTGGAAAGCTGGATTATATGGTTAAACAAAAATCTTCCTTTATTTTTTCCTTGAGCAAAATTTGTGAAAAAAAATTATAAAAAAAATCATTTTACTCTTGACTTTTTCAAAAAAAGTATATTGCTTTCGTTATCAGGATATTAAATAATTATTAAATATTTGAAAAAATAATCACTTGAATATCAAATAATTGCAAATAAGATACTGACACAAAGATATATAACATTTAGGGTGTTTTGGGGGTGTGTTTTTCTGCATAGTTGAGATATTGCCACCTTGCTGTTAATAATTAACGTAATTGCTTCAGCGCCCTTTCCAATTTTATATTTTTACCATCTTTAAATGCAACAATGGTGGCATCCGGAAAAACACGATAAGCTATTCTGAGTAATTTTTCAGCTTCCGTATAACTCGAATAATTGCCGGCCAAATAGGTAAATGCACCGCTTACAGCAAATTCTTCCACATTTTCGATACCCCTGAACAATGGGGAGTTTAACGGGATCTGGTCGGGCGTTGAAATGAGGTGAACTTTAAATACTATGTTTTTGCGGTTCATCGGGTCACTGTGCCCGGTATTGATATACACCTCCCTGCCAAAATCAATTGCCGAAAACTGTACATATCTTTTAGGATTTACCCTCACATCGGTGAGCAAGTGGCCAAGATTGGCCGTCATATCGGTAATGTTGTTATACAGCTCATCGTCGTTGAACAGCAATCCCATGGTGTTTTCGCCTGTTTTTATTTTTTCGAGGAGTTGGTTAACTGCATCGATGGTTGTTGTAAGCTCTGTTGCTACCTGCGATAGGGGCAGATTTGCCAAAGTGTCGGAGAACGAGGATAGATTGGTAAGTATAGCCTCGAAATTTTCGGAATTGTTGCTCAGTGTTCCGCTGAAATGCTCCATATTGCGTGTCAGCCGACTGATGGTAGCTTTTTCATCGGAAACGAGCTGTGCCAGGTCGCCTGTGGCCCTTTCGATGTTGGCTATGGTTTGGTTGATGTTTTCGAAACTTTCTGATAAGTTTTTTCGTGCATCTTCGTTAAAAATAACGGTTAATACTGTGATAGCCGAATCGAGGGTACTGAGGAGTTCTTCGGCCCTGTTTTTTAATGGGAGTACCTGAAGGCTGACTTGTTCTTTCAGATCGCTTTCAATATCGCTTATCAAAGTATCACCCGATGCGTAATACGTTTTTTCACCACTGTAAAGTAATTTTATTGCCCTTGTACCCATCAGGTCGCTGCTGACAATTTGAGCTACCGTATTTACCGGAATCTTAAAATCACTATCTATCATCATGGTAACAATCAGTTTTCCGCTGCGGTCAGGGGTAAATCTGACCGATCTCACACTTCCGACCTTGTATCCGTTAACAAGGATATGTCCCGATTCGGCCAACCCGTCAACCCTATCGTAAACAGCATAATAATAGCTTACAGGTTTGAAAAAATCATGACCTTTCAGGTAGCTCAGCCCCCATACCAAAACAAATATGGAGAATACCATCACAATACCCAGTTTTATATATTTTTTTCCTTTCATGATCTATTTTTTTGTAAAGTTACCCAAAATCGGGATGTAAGTACTAACATGGTTAATTTTTTACCAGCGCAGGAATCCCGTTATCGACTACCACAACAAACGCATCCGGAAATTTACCTTTCAGGCGGTCCCTTTCTCTGGCGGCTTCGGTATAGCTGTTAAAACGGCCGCACACATATTTATTCACATTCCCAACCTTCAAACGGGTGACATTTTTTTCGCCTTTAAAATTAGATGGTGTAGTTGGTATTTCGCGCTGAACCGCAGCAACTTGCACCGAATACCATCGTTGGTTGCCGACTGATGCAGCGTTTGGACTGGTTTTGTTTACAGTCGCCTGTTGTGTGCTTTTTGCAGGGGAACCTGAGTTGCCCGAATTTATTACGGGTTCGTTAGCAGTGGTGGAATTTGTGAACGAATTTACGGCTGTTTCGGTTTGGGTAGCCGAATCTGTTACATTTCCCGATTGGTTCATGGTATCCGTATCGCCTTGTGCAATGGTGAACCGGCTGCGGCTGTCGATATTTTTTTTATAACTGCTGAAAGCCTGGAATATGGATTCCGATATTTTCTCTTTTCCGGCGTCAGAAACCAGAAATTTTCTTTCGTTAGGATTGCTGATAAACCCCACCTCGACAAGCACACTGGGCATACTCGCCCTACGCAATACAAGGAACCCGGCC
>CAZMDP010000229.1:0-4644 GCA_964565015.1 uncultured Prolixibacteraceae bacterium
AGATGTGACAAAAGCCGGGATTTGTTTTTATAAAACCAGATGTTAAAATGAATGGTAAGGAGAATAAGTAGGGCAGTACACAGATCGAATATCCTTTTTTTCTTTAGGTTTGTTTTTTTGGTTATCGCATTAACGTCAACCAGGTATAAATCACCGGCGGTATGAATAGAGTTGCTGCCAATTATGCTGAAACTTTCGGGTGGGGCAATTTTATATGTAACATCGGTTCCGCTCAGGTCAAGCATGCTGCGAATAATCTCGCCCGAACTGAGGCTCTCGGCGCAGAAAATAATTTCGTCAATCCGGTTCACCTCAATTATATCCCTGATTTGAAATACCTGTCCAAGAAAGTCATCCGGTTCGTCGTTTTCGGTTACCGATATGGTGCCAACTATAACCGGATTAACAGGCGTATGGTGCAATAAATCTTTTACACGGGCAACCTCTTCATTGTGGCCGACAATTGCAACCCTTTTCTGCTTTTTTATGTCCAGTTCAAAACCTGTGATCCTTAAATAACTTAAAATCAACCTCAATACCGGGAGTGAAACAAACGACCATAGGGCGCCTAATAAAATCAATGCCCTCGAAAACCGGTAATCTTCATCAATCAGTGAGTATGCCAGGAGAATAGCTATGGTACCCCAGATTATTCCACGGCTTACTTTCAGCAGGCTGACCGGTTTTTTGTATCCCCCCGAAGCTTGTATCCCTGCTATCCATATTAAAATGTAAACAGGAATAATCCATTTGAAAAAAAATGGCGGGTAATGGCCTGGCTCAAACATTATCCTTTCCCAAATGGGTACAATCAGAAGAAACCCGGAATATATTATCATAAAATCGGCAAATGGCAGATAAACCTTTCTGAATAGCCTCTGAATGATGGCAATGAATGCCCTGAAATAAATGGCCAGATGAATGAAAAAGGAGTACATTCTGTAGTTTCCAGACGAGAAATGCTTCCGCGAAAAAATCAGCATTGCCTGGTAAAACATTTTTACATAGTTGATGCTCCCTTTTTTGGTGCTTTCGCCTTTATAATGGATGATGGTTGTGCCGGCAAAATAATAATTCCTGTATCCTGCCTTTGTAATCCGGTACGAAAGGTCGATATCTTCGCCATACATAAAGAAAGTCTCGTCGAGCAGCCCAGTTTTATCGAGTGTTTCTTTTCTGAGCAACATGAATGCACCGCAAAGTACTTCCACCACATGCGTTTCATCTTTGTTAAGGAAAGAAAGGTGGTATCGTCCAAAACGCCTGGAATTCGGGAAAAGGGATGATATTCCGAATACTTTATAAAAAGCTACCCATGGAGTAGGCAATCCCCGTTTCGATTCAGGGAGGAACCTGCCTTTACCATCGATCATCTTTACACCCAACCCACCAGCATCGGGATGCTCATCCATAAAAGCAATTACTTTCCTGAATGTATCTTCTTCAACTACTGTATCCGGGTTTAAAAGAAGGATATATTTACCCGAAGATTGTTTGATTGCCTGATTGTTGGCTGCCGAATAACCGACATTGGATTTGTTTTCGATTAATTTTACTTCAGGGAATTTCTCTTTTACAAGATGGCACGAACCGTCAACAGAATTATTATCGACAACAAACACCTCGTGTTCGATGCCTTCACCCGATTTCTGAACCGAATGAAGGCACTGTTCGAGGAAGTGCTTAACGTTATAATTGACGATAATTACCGAAAGCTTCATGCAGTTTACAGCAGTTTTGGGCAAATTTAAGCTTTCGGAACGAAAAAGTTGGTTTATGGTAAATTTTTATTTGTTCGATTATTCCGCCTCATCCTCGGTTTGAGCTGTTTTTGCAATGACCGATGCAGCAAGGGGCGCAGTCAAATAAATAAACGCAACCAGCAATATCGATTTCACAACGATTTGCCAGGTTCCGAAATGTAGTCCCAAACCGAAAAGGATCAGCAATAGCCCGAAAGAGGTAGCTTTGGTAGCTGCATGTATCCTTGTCATCAGGTCGGGAAGTCTGATAAGGCCAATGGCTGCAACCAGTATGAAAAATGCCCCGAGAATAATCAATATCGATACTACTATTTCCATCATTCAATCGACTTTGGTTAAATATTTTGAAATGGCAACCGTACCGAGGAAAGCTATCATAAATATGATAACGGCCACATCGATAAAAAACGGCTCATTGGTCAAAATAGCGTAAATGAGAATTATACCCGCCGAAATTGAGGTTATCAGGTCGAGGGCAACCACGCGGTCGTATAACCGGGGACCTTTGGCAAGCCTGATCATAGTCAGAAGAAACGAAAAGATCAGAATGGCCAACGTTATATAAAGCATGATTTCAAGTACCGGTAAACTATTCATTCGAAAAGCTTTTTAATTTTTATCTGAAATTCATCTATTTCCTCTGTAACCTTCAGTTTATCACTGGCATACATAGAATGGACCAAAATTTCTTTTCGGTCGGGGGCCACATCAACCACAAGGCTTCCGGGCGTCATCGAAATCAGATTGGCAAGCAGTAAAATCTGGTAGTCCTTGTTCAGGATCACTTTAACGGGTACATAATCGGGGTGCACAAGCAACCCGGGTGTTAGCAAATCTTTTGCAATAAATATGTTGGCTTCTACCAGTTTTCTCAGAAAAAACAAAGTAAAACCAATAAACTGAAAAGGTTTCTTAATAAGCTTCATGTCCAAAGTTTTTAAGAACAGCTTCAATATACCCCGACGAATCAATAAGCTGATTTCCGGCTTCAATAAAGTAATCGAAGAAATAACCGGCTCCTATGCCCAGCAAAATAGTACCAAAGCCAAGAATGATGGAAGGAAACAACTCCCCTATACTTAGCTTACCTGTATGGTTCCCGTGCGGTTGGTTATCGAGGCCTTTTTTGAAGAAAGCCTCGTTCCAGATTTTGATCATCGAAAACAGGGTAAGTACCCCGGTGAAAATGGCAACGCCTGAAATAACCCATTTTTCTGCTTCAAATCCAGCCTTTATAAGGAAAAATTTACCGAAAAAACCGGGCAACGGCGGCACCCCCGCAAGGGCGAAAGCAGGAATTATAAACAGGATACCCAATAAAGGATAGGACTTATATAGTCCGCCGATATTTTTCAATTGATAGGTCCCTTTTAATTTGTGGATGTGGCCCGAAACCAGAAAAGTGTTTGTTTTCGCCAGCATGTTGTGCATGGTAAAATAAATGGCCCCGGCCAGTGCGAGTGGTGTATATACCCCGAGCCCAAATATCATATAACCAATCTGGCTGATAATATGAAACGATAAAATCTTTCTGATTTCGTAATGCGAAGCAGCCGCCATACCGCCTACTACCATTGTCAATCCTGCAACCACAAGAAAGAGCGTATGCCAGAATGCAGGGTTTTGCACAAAAAACAGGGTAAATACCCTGATCATGGCATAAACACCCACCTTGGTGAGCAAAGCAGCAAAAAATGCAGTGATGGCAACCGGAGGAGTGTGGTACGACGATGGCAGCCAGAAGAAGAACGGGAAAACGGCCGCTTTAATTCCAAAAGCCATAAAAAAAAGCATGGTCGAAGTATCCATCAGCGAAGCCTGGCTATCGTTCTGTAATATGGTGGCAAGATGCGCCATGTTCAGGGTTCCGGTTTTTCCGTAAAGAATGCCGATCCCGGCAAGGAAAAACAACGATGCTACCAGGTTCATGGTAAGATACTTTATCCCTCCCTTTAGTTGAATCGCCTTGCTGCCGAGGGTAATCATTACAAACGACGACATCAGCATCACCTCGAACCATACGTACAGGTTAAAAATATCGCCGGTTATAAATGCTCCGTTTACCCCCATCAATAAAGTGTGGAAGAATAAAAAGTATCGGTATGCAATCAGTTTGTTATCAATATAATAGGTCGAATATACGGCCAGGGCAAACGAAACAAAACCTGAAATCAACAGCATGAGCGCACTGAAAGTATCAACCACCAGGCTAATTCCAAAAGGCGCTTCCCAGTTGGCGGCTTGCAATACCTGAATGTTGTTCCCGGCTACTTTTGATAGTATTAAGAATGAAAAAATAAGATTAATTACCGAACCGGTAACGCCTATCCATTTCTGGTAGCGGATATTGTTCGAAAATATCAACAATACAGCGGTCAGTAACGGTATCAATATCGGCAGTGCAATCATTCTTCTGTCTCTTTTAATTCGTCCAGATCATCGGTATCAGAAAGGGAAAAATATTTATATTTCAATGCCAGGGTAAAGGCTACCAATCCGAAGCCAATTACAATGGCAGTTAAAATCAATGCCTGCGGTATCGGATCGGCCATTTCGTCAGGGTTCGCCAGTGTTTCTGTTACAAAAGCAGGTTTGCCTTTAACCAGACCGGCAGCGATAAAAATGGTGAGGTTAACAGCATTGCTCAGAAAAATTATTCCAAGCACAAGTTTCAAAACACTTCGCCGGAGCAGCATGTAAACCCCCACCGCCGAAAGTACACCAACCAGTATAGCGAGAATTATTTCCATTGCCATTCTTCCATTAAGGTGTAAATAAAAAGAAGTACCACTCCACTGACCGTAAAATATACCCCGATGTCGAATAGCAATGGAGTACCTAATTTCAATGAATAATCGGCTATCAGAGGAATCTTAACCCA
>CAZMDP010000230.1:0-4643 GCA_964565015.1 uncultured Prolixibacteraceae bacterium
GAGGGTTACACAGGCCCGGTTACCATACCCGCCCACACCCGGCGTACCAAAAAAGGAATTGCCAACGTAAGGCAGCATGTGCGAACCGCAGATATCCCACAGCGACAGTTTATGGGCAAGGCAAACGAACTGCTTAAACTACTCTACGAAAGGATTACTAACGCAATACAACAAAAATTATGAACTACCAGGTAATTCTTTTTAAAGAAAACTGAGATTCACTTCCCATTCACGAAATGCAGTCGTATTGTACAGTTTCACTTGCTAAAACAAGGTCGTAAACTTTGATACCATCAGCAATTCCAGCAGAAGTCCCCAGTACAAAAATCATATCAGGCTGCCAATTGGAAATAGCAAACTGGCACGCTGCTGCCGAAAGTGTTTTAGTAGCACCGCTGTGATAAAATATACAAAGGTTTTATTATTATCCATTCATTTTATGATTATGGATAATTAAACATTTTCGTGAATAAGGAACATATTTATTTAATTTTCAGACTATTAATATATTCTTCTGGAGTCATAACCGTTATCTCAGATTTTTTAAAATCTTTCCCGTTTCTTGTAATTAACATATTACAATCAGAACCAACCGCGCAATAATATTGTAATGAATCCTCAAAATCGCCAAAATTTGATGAAAGTCCTTTATCTATTATTTTCTCTGTCAAGTCTGAAGTTTCAGTAATAATTTTGAATTTTAGGATTTTCTCTCTGACTACTTTTTTATCCTCAAACCTCGAAAGTAAGTAATATACCGTCGAATATGTCAGGGCAGATACGACTATTTGAATATGTCCTTTGTCGGCAAGAGTCGCTATTCTGGCAACCGATTCATAATATGGTTCACGTTCACCCAATAAGTCGATTACCACATTAGTATCGAGAAAAAGTTTATCTTTCATCTATATTTCTCCGCTAAATAATCCCCATATTCCTTTTTATAATCAAAGTCAACAGGGATATTCACACCTGTTCTTAAACTTTTGACAAAAGGAGAAATTTCAATATCTGCAATTGATTGAGCTTTATCTTTGATAATTAATGATTTTAGGTATGATTCAATAATGCCTGACAAGCTTCTTTCTTGTGATGCAGCATATTCTTTAGCTCTGTCAATCACATTTTTATCGAGCTTCAAAGTTAATTTTGTATCCATAATCCAATAATTATACGTACAAATATACTAAAATCGTCCGTATTAAACAGTCATATTTTGCACCTAACATCAATTTATTAAAAAAAACTGAGATTGAAAATTAAAATAATGATTTACTGACCACAATCAAAATAAAAACCGCTGATTCATTAATTATCAGCGGCTTTTCTGTAACTATGAGCAAACAGTGTATTATTGAATTTCAATCTCGACTGGTGTTTTTTCAACAATTTCTTCTTTTTTGGGCAATACAATTTCGAGAACACCATTATTGAATGTGGCCGAAATTGCATCGGTATTAATATGTTTCGATAACTCAAAATGTTTTTCGAAATTCTGTGGTATAAACCCACGGCGCAGATACTTTACGTTATCGCTTCCATTCTGTTCCTTTTCCGATTTTACGGTTAGAACATTCTTCTGAAAACTGATTTTCACCTCATCTTTCGAAAATCCGGGAATTGCTAATTCGAGACGGAAATCTTTCTCATTTTCAATGACGTTCGATGGTACGCATCCGCAATATTCTTCACGTGTGTCGTTAAAACCAAATGTCCTGAAAAGGTCGTCGACTAAAGTCCTGGTGGCGGGGTAACCTGCATGATTAAATCTTACTAATGTCATAATTGTATCCTCCTTATTCTTTAATTGTTTTAAGATTTTTCTTCAACGTTAAGCGTTAATCAAAGTCCGTTCCAACAGACAAAAAACTCTTTATTTCATACCAACTTGCAATTTATTGCGCCAATTTGACATCTTTTGCAATATATTAGCGCCATAATGTCCGCAATTCAAAAAAAATACACAGAACTAAACAATTATTGGAGCAAATTAAAACCAATTGGCTATCATCCGAAATTCTTAAATTTGCCCAAAAGATTTTAATATGCGAATCGATATCATTACCGTTTTGCCCGAAATGCTCGAAAGTCCTTTCAACTACTCGATCGTTAAACGGGCGCGCGATAAAAACCTGGTCGAAATCTATATACATAACTTGCGCGACTTTTCTACCGACAAACACCGCCGGGTTGATGATTATGCTTTCAGCAAAGGGGCAGGAATGGTAATGACCATTCAACCCATCGAAGCAGCTATCGAACATTTGAAAAGTCAGCGTCAGTACGACGAAATTATTTATACTTCGCCCGATGGTATCCAGTTTAACCAGCAGGAAGCCAATTCGCTGTCGATGAAAAAAAACCTGATTATTTTGTGCGGTCATTATAAAGGCATTGACCATCGAATCAGGGAACACTACATTACCCGTGAGATTTCGATAGGCGATTATGTGCTGACAGGAGGCGAACTTGCCGCAGCAGTGATTACCGACAGCATTGTAAGGCTACTTCCGGGAGCCATTTCTGATGAAACGTCGGCCTTATCCGATTCTTTTCAGGATAATCTGCTCAGCCCTCCGGTATATACCCGACCGGCCGAATATAAAGGGATGAAAGTTCCCGAAATCCTTTTGAGCGGAAACGACAAACTGATTGACGAATGGAAACTACAACAGGCAATTGAACGCACTCGTCGGCTCAGGCCCGACCTTTATGAAAAATACCTGAAAGAGCATTAACCTTTTGGATCAATAAACATTTCTTCGGACATAAATTGTTGTATATTTAAGCTTTTATGAAATCCGGGTTATGCAAAACTATCAGTCAAAACAATATCCTACGATAATTCAGGCTGTTCACCTGATTATCCTCTATATTTTTATACAAACCCTGGTCGATTTTCCATTGGCGCTTATCGACTATTACAACGATACGGAATACCTTTACCACCCCATCAAAAAGATTGTGCTGGGAATAGGCTCTACGGTTTTTATTTTATGGTATGGGCTCCGGAATACAGGCAATCCGCTCAAAGATGTTTTCCCACTAAAAAAATTCAATCCATTACTGATCATTTTCCTGATACTTTTTTTTGCCGGTGCCCATCAGTTGCTCAACTATGTAAACAATTGGTTAGATAAGGTTATACCCGCACCTGTCTGGTTCTGGGAGCTGTTCAGTAAAATTTTCGAAAACGATTTTGGTTTCTGGGGCGCCTTCATGAAAGTGGTAATTATTGCTCCGGTTGTCGAAGAACTTATTTTCAGGGGCGTAATCATGCATGGACTGATGCGGAACTATTCAAAAACCACCTCGGTTGTTGTTTCAGGCCTTTTGTTTGCCTTGTTTCACCTTAATCCCTGGCAATTTCCGGCTACTTTTGTGCTTGGTTTGTTACTTGGATGGCTGATGATCAGGACACATAATATAGGGCTTGCCATTATTGGCCATGCACTGAACAATCTGCTGGTTCTGCTTTCGATTACCTATCACAATCAGCTTGAAAGTGCAGTTTTCGGAAAAATCAATGTAGCAGTTACAGTTATTATTTCGGTTCTTTTGGTGGTTATCGCGTTGTTTTTGATGTATATAACCCCATCGCCTGCAAATGCAAAAACAACAAAATGAGATTTGAATGGATTGGGTTCTGATAATCAGCGGGATACTTCTCCTCGCGGCCGGTCTGGCCGGGTGTATCCTTCCGGTTTTGCCCGGACCGCCTCTCTCCTATCTGGCTTTACTTCTCCTTCATTTTTCGTCATCGCACAATTTCTCTGAAAAATTTCTTATTACGTGGGGCATAGTTGCTGCCGCTGTAACCTTAGTCGATTATTGGATACCCGTGTGGGGTGCCAAAACTTTTGGTGCATCGCGTTTAGGGGTTTGGGGCAGTGTAATCGGATTACTGGCAGGGCTGCTGTTTTTCCCACCACTATGTATAATTTTTGGACCATTTCTCGGAGCTGTTGTAGGAGAACTTTTATCCGGAAAAGATTCAAGGCTGGCTATGAAAGCCGGCTTTGGTTCGTTTGTGGGATTTCTGTCGGGCATTATGCTGAAACTTATTGCTTCGGGAATGATGACCTGGTATTTCTTCAAAGAATTGATTGTTTAAAAAGCATCATTAGCGGGAATCATTTTCATTTTTCTTTTCCCGCAGATTGCGCTGATTCAAGTTGATTACCTTCTGCGATAATCTGCGCTATCAGCGGGAAAAATTCTCACCAAACTCCTCCATCAGTTTCTCCAGCACCTTTCTTGCTACTTTAAAAACTGTTCCATGCCGCGTGCCTTCGGGAAAGGTCACTTTTTCAGAAATATCTGTCCAGGTTTGCAGGTCAGTCGAACTGACGGCACCCATGCAGTGGTCGATATATTTATCGAAATAAACAATCCAATCAGTACCAACCTTTAGAGCTGTTGGCCCCTCTGCCCAATAATCGCCGGTGATGGGCCCAGAAGCAGGTGAGTAAGGTCCTTCGGCGTTCGAAGCAGTTGCCACCCTGATATTCTTCTGTGGCGGATAACGGGTTTCATCTTTCAGAAACAAGTAGTACGTACCATTATGTTCGATCAGCGAGCCATCTATCACATTAAAGCCATAATTGTAAAACTCTTTGGTTTCACTGAAAGTTTCAAAATCC
>CAZMDP010000231.1:0-4638 GCA_964565015.1 uncultured Prolixibacteraceae bacterium
TTTTAGACCGGGTATATTCAATACCGAATCCATTACCTGGCTGCTTATTCCAGGAAACATTTTCAGAATAACTACATTTTCGCTGAAGCCTGTCCTTACCTTAAATATACCCTTGTTTTCGGGGTAATGGATAAATTCGGTGTGGTATTTAATGTCAACACCTGCAGTAGCAAGTGCCGGATAGTTTTCAGAAACAAAAGCGCTGAAATTTTCGGAGTCACGTTTTATTGCCCTGTTGCCCCTGAACAGTTTAAAATCGAAATAAATACATACTTCAGGCACAATAGCCTGTCCGTTTTCCTGGGCTGCGGCAATCTCAACTGCCGTAATAAGGTTTTCCTTTCCATCGGTTCTGATGGTCCCTATGGGTAGCTGTGAGCCGGTAAGCACAACCGGTTTGCCAAGGTTCTCAAACATGAAACTCAATGCCGAAGCAGTATAGGCCATCGTGTCGGTTCCATGAAGGATCACAAATCCGTCGTAGTTATAATAATTTTTCTCAACGGTTTGTGCAATCTTTTCCCAAATCTGAGGGGTCATGTTCGACGAATCGATGGGCGGGTTAAAGGTAATTGCCTTGATCCGGTAACCAAACTTGTTTAGTTCCGGTACTTCTTTCTGTATATCTTCAAACTTAACCGGTGCGAGCGTTCCGGTTGAAGGGTGTATAGCCATACCAATGGTTCCGCCGGTATAGATGATCAATACCGAAGGCTTCCGGTTGTTGCTGTTGTCATTCATATAGTGTCAACGATATTAAATTATAAAGGTATCAAATCCCGAAAAGTATTCGGGCGTTATAGGTAGTTATTTCACCTACTTTGTTAGGATCTATGCCATAAATTTCACTCAGTTTCTGGGCTATATAAACCAGGTATGCACACTCATTGCGTCGTCCCCGGTGCGGCATCGGTGCAAGATACGGTGAATCGGTTTCAAGTACAATATTATCAATGGCGATTTGGCTCAGTGTTTCATGTAACCTGCTGTTTTTAAACGTAACCACGCCACCTATACCGAGTAGGAACCCAATATCGGTTATCTTCCGGGCTTCACTGATATTTCCCGCGAAACAGTGAAAAACACCTCTCAATGTTCCGTCCTGTTCGTGGCTGAGGACTGAAAATACTTCGTCGAACGAATTCCGTACATGGATTACAACCGGCAATTTCAAATGTTTTGCCCATCTTAACTGAATTCTGAAAGCATCCTTTTGTTCTTCTTTTCTGCTTGTGTCCCAATAAAGGTCGATTCCGGTTTCGCCAACACCGTAAAATTTATATTTCGTGAACAGGGATTCGATAGCATTGAGCTGATCTTTATAATTTTCAGTGACCGAAGTCGGATGCAATCCCATCAGCGGGAAACAAATTCCGGGATACTGCTTTGAAAGGCCAATCATTTTATCGATTGATTCTTGATCGATATTGGGAAGAATAATTTTTTCAACTCCAGCCTGCAGGGCGTTACTGATCATTTTATCCCTGTCATCGTCGAAATCATCCGAATAAATATGTGCATGTGTATCGATGTACATGTTTTTTGGCTGCAAAAGTATAAAATATAAAAGGCCTGCACCTGGTGCAAGCCTTTCCGAAATTGGTTTATCTGTTATACTACGCCTTGTGCGAGCATGGCTTCGGCAACTTTTACAAAGCCTCCGATGTTTGCCCCTTTAACGTAGTCAATTTTATCTCCATCCCTGCCATAAGTAACGCAGGTTTGGTGAATGTCGCGCATAATAATCTGAAGTCTCTGATCAACCTCTTCGCGCGACCAGTTCAGCCTCATACTGTTCTGGGTCATTTCGAGGCCCGAAACAGCAACTCCCCCGGCATTTACTGCTTTACCGGGAGCATAGCGTATGTGTTCCCCAAGATATTCAACAGCTTCGGCCGTACAACCCATGTTCGAAGCTTCGCCAACCAAAAAACAACCGTTTGCTACCAGCGTTTTTGCATCTTCAAGGTCGAGTTCGTTTTGTGTGGCGCAGGGTAGGGCAATGTCAACCTTTACTTCCCACGGTTTTTTATCGGGAATAAACTTTACCCCGAATTCATGTGCATACGGTTCAACTATGTCCTGGTTACTGGCACGAAGGTCAAGAAGATAATCTACCTTTTCCCCGGTAATTCCATCGGGGTCATACACAAAGCCATCAGGGCCCGAAATGGTTACAACCTTGCCTCCTAATTCATTTATTTTAAGGATTGCTCCCCACGCTACATTTCCAAATCCGGAAACAGAGAAAGTGTGCCCTTCAATATCTTTCCCCATCAGGTTAAGCATGTGGCGTACAGAATAAACTGCTCCGAAACCTGTCGCTTCGGGACGGATGAGGCTCCCTCCCCAACCGATGCCTTTTCCGGTAAATACTCCGGTAAATTCGTTTTTTAACCTTTTATATTGCCCAAACATATAGCCTACTTCGCGCCCGCCAACCCCGATGTCGCCGGCTGGTACATCTGTATCGGGGCCAATGTGCCGGTAAAGTTCGTTCATAAACGACTGGCAGAATCGCATAATTTCACCGTCTGATTTTCCTTTTGGACTGAAATCGGATCCGCCTTTACCACCACCCATTGGCAGTGTGGTTAGGCTGTTTTTAAAGGTTTGTTCAAACCCAAGGAATTTTAAAATACTTAAGGTTACTGTGGCATGAAACCGGATTCCTCCTTTGTATGGCCCGAGCGCCGAGTTGAACTCGACCCGGTAACCCCGGTTGATTTGAACTTCACCCCGATCATCGACCCAGGGCACCCTGAACATAATAACCCTTTCGGGTTCACACATGCGTTCAAGAATTTTATTCTTCTGGTATTTGGGATTCTTCTGATAAAAATCCCATACTGATTCTGCAACTTCCTGTACTGCCTGATGAAACTCTTTTTCGCCGGGAGTTCTCATTTTAAGGCTTTCCATGAACTCATTTATTTCAGCTTTCATAGTAATTGTTTTTAATCAATGTGTCAAATTTAGGGAAGTTGTTTAGTATTCCATGTTGTTTTAATCAATTTTGTTTTTTTGTAACATTCAGATATTGAGGTATATATTATTTAAAAAAAGATGTTTAATAACACTCTCTGACAAACATCATAATTTTGATGGAAGAAATTCATCGGATGGATTGCAGCAATAACAAAAAAAGCCTTTCTCCCTTGTAGGGAAAAGGCTTTATTTAAAAACTTTACAGTTATGGCGTACTACATCATACCTCCCATGCCACCGCCCATTCCCGGGTTAGGCATTGCGGGTTTGTCTTCTTTCTGTTCAACAACTACTGTTTCGGTTGTGAGCAACATTCCGGCTATCGATGCGGCATTTTCAAGTGCAACACGTGCAACTTTTGCAGGATCAATTACCCCACCTTCGTAAAGGTTCTGGAACATATCGAGGCGGGCATTGTAACCGAAATCGTTTTTGCCTTCTTTGACTTTCTGAACAATTACGGCACCTTCTTTACCGGCATTTTCAACGATCTGGCGCAATGGTTCTTCAATGGCCCTTTTAATGATTTCAATACCGGTTTGTTCGTCGTCGTTTTCGCCTTTCAGGTCAACAAGTGCATCAATAGCCCTTATGTATGCAACGCCGCCACCTGGAACAATTCCTTCTTCAACTGCTGCACGGGTTGCACTAAGTGCATCGTCAACACGGTCTTTCTTCTCTTTCATTTCAACTTCAGATGCGGCACCCACGTATATTACTGCAACACCGCCAGCCAATTTTGCCAAACGTTCCTGTAATTTTTCACGATCGTAATCCGAAGTGGTTAGTTCGATCTGTTTTTTGATCATGTTCACGCGGGCCTTAATGCTTTCAGGTTTGCCCTGACCGCCTACGATGGTGGTATTTTCTTTGTCAACGGTAACTTTTTCTGCAACACCGAGCATATCCAGCGTCGTTTGCTCCAGTTTCATACCTTTTTCTTCGGTAATTACATTACCTCCGGTCAATACAGCAATATCTTCGAGCATTTCTTTACGACGGTCGCCAAAACCAGGAGCTTTAACGGCTGCAACTTTCAAGGCACCGCGCAAGCGGTTCACAACGAGGGTGGCAAGAGCTTCACCGTCAACATCTTCGGCAATGATCAGCAATGGACGTCCGCTTTGAGCAGTTTGCTCAAGCACAGGCAGAAGGTCTTTCATGGTGCTGATCTTTTTATCGTGGATAAGAATGTAAGGATTGTCAAGTTCGGCTGCCATTTTTTCAGTATCGGTTACAAAATAGGGCGAAATGTAACCACGGTCGAACTGCATTCCTTCAACCACGTCAACATAAGTGTCGGTACCTTTCGATTGCTCTATGGTAATAACACCTTCTTTATGAACTTTTTCCATTGCTTCGGCAATCAGCTTACCAATAGCTTCATCGTTGTTGGCCGAAACTTTGGCAACCGATTCAATTTTTGCATAATCGTCGCCAACGTTTTGAGCTTGTGTTTTAAGGCTTTCAACAACTTTGGCAACAGCCTTGTCGATCCCGCGTTTAAGGTCCATCGGGTTTGCACCGGCAGCAACGTTTTTCAAACCAACCGTCACAATCGACTGGGCCAGAACAGTTGCCGTAGTAGTTCCATCACCAGCATCATCACCTGTTTTGGAAGCTACTTCCTTCAACATCTGAGCGCCAAGG
>CAZMDP010000232.1:0-4627 GCA_964565015.1 uncultured Prolixibacteraceae bacterium
GTGGAAGCAATAAAACGGAGCGCCCAGTTTGGTAATAAACTCAAAAGCGGCATCCATCCGGTCTTTGGCATTGTCCATTGGATCCGATGCAACATCCCACGGGAATTTCTTTGTTCCGGGACCAAACGGATCGCCACCGTCGCCACAGAGGGTATGCCAATAGGCCACTGCAAAACGCATAAATTCTTTCATGGGCTTTCCGGCAACAACTTTATTCTCGTCGTACCATTTGAAAGCCAGCGGATTTCTCGATTGCGGGCCTTCATACTTAATTTTCCCTATACCAGGGAAAAACTCTTTGTTTCCTTTAAAGAATTCCATAATATTGATTTTAAAGTTTGTGATATAAATTTCATGAATATTGCGGCTGGTATTCACCATTTAAACAACCACATGTTCACCCCCCGATTAAATCGGGTTTTCTACTTCTTTCATTTGAAATTGTTGATATTAAAAAGAACCATTTAGTATTAAACAATTAAACAACTCCATTTAAAACCCTGAGCCAGTTGTTATAAGCGGCCTCTGTTACTTCAAACATAGCTTTATCGGGTTCAACCGTTTCGAGTTTTTTAAGGTTGGCAAAAGCTTCACCAAATCCGGAGTAATAGCCCGAACCTATTCCGGCTCCGCGGGCTGCCCCAATCGAACCATCGGTATTGTAAAGTTCAATGGTAGCCCCGGTTATGTCGGCAAGGGTTTTTCTGAATATCGGGCTCAGGAACATGTTGGCTTTTCCGGCACGGATCACTGATGGCCTGATGCCGATGCTTTCCATGATATCCATTCCATATTTGAAAGAAAACACTATGCCTTCCTGGGCCGCACGCAAGAGGTGTGCACTGTGATGAATGTTGAAGTTAAGACCTGAAAACACCGAACCTATGTCGTTGTTCTTCAATACCCTTTCGGCTCCATTGCCAAATGGCAGGATCGACAGGCCTTCGGAACCAACCGGTACATTTTCGGCCAATTGGTTCATCTGGTCGTATGAGAGATCGCCGGCAACATTCCTTTTCAGCCAGGCATTCAGTATTCCGGTTCCGTTAATGCAAAGGAGTACGCCCAATCGCGGTTTATCGCCCGAATGGTTTACATGTGCGAAAGTATTGACCCTTGAATCGGGGTCGAACTTAATTTCGTCACTAACGCCATAAACTACCCCTGATGTTCCGGCTGTGGCGGCAACTTCGCCCGGATTCAGCACATTCAGCGAAAGCGCGTTGTTGGGTTGATCGCCGGCACGGTAGCTAACCAGTGTTCCGGCAACAAGCCCTAATTCATAGGCCGCTTCGGCGGTTAACCTTCCCTGTTCGCCGAAAGTAGGAACCAATGCGGGAATTACCGATGCGTCGAACCCATAATGCTCAAGAACCAGGCGGGCAACAGAATTTTCTTTGAAATCCCATAAAATCCCTTCGGATAGGCCACTTACGGTGGTATTGATTTCACCGGTAAGCTTCATGGCGATATAATCGCCGGGAAGCATGATTTTATAGAGTTTACTATAGTTATTAGGTTCCGAATCTTTTACCCATTTAAGTTTCGATGCAGTGAAATTTCCGGGCGAATTCAACAGGTGGGAGAGGCACCTCTGCCCCCCGATTTCTTCGAATGCCCTATTCCCGATTGAGGCGGCGCGGCTATCGCACCAGATTATTGAAGGACGGATTACTTCGTGGTTTTTATCTACCATAACCAGCCCGTGCATTTGGTACGAAATACCGATTGAATTAATATCGGCCGGATTTACTTTAGATGTGGCTAAAACATCCGCAAGGGCCAGTTTCAGGTTTTCCCACCAAAGCGAAGGCTCTTGTTCGGCCCACCCCGATTGTTTGGCCATTATGGCCATTTCCTGTCGGGGGTAAAATGCCGATGCCGCAAGTTCGCCATTCAGTCCGTTAATAAGGGAAGCCTTTACTGAAGAACTACCTATGTCGAAACCTAATAAGTACATGATTTAAAATGTTTTAAAAGTTTATATTGTTCAAACCGTTCTGTTCTGGTATGTTTCGCAAATATATGCAATTTTGTTTTATAGTTTTTTATTGAATAAGAAACTTTAACACTTTTTACATCGACGACCGCAGGGTGATGCTGGTTGGCACCGTAAAACGAACTGGTGCTCCTGTATTGGCAAATTCGGCAGCTTTTTCACCCATAAGTTCAAAATCGGTTGATATAACCGTAATCCCGTTTTTCACATATTTTTTCATTGGGGTGTCGTTGTAGGAAATCACCCCTGCATCGATTCCCGGTTCAAAACCATTTTCCTGACACTGGTCGAGGAATTTTCCAAGTGTACGGTCACTCACCAGGAACCATAAATCGCCCTTCTCAACCACAAACTCGCGTTGATCGGTAATTACGCTGTGACTTATATCATTTTCGGAACAGAACCTCCTGAAATGGTCGATCACTTCGCGTGGATGGTAGGTAAACGGGGGATAATTCAGCATAACGCGTTTATATTTGCGAATGCGGGCAATATTTTCGCTAAAAAGCCTGTAAACCGGTTCGCCAAAATCCTGCCTGACCCAGGCGATATTATCGGGGCAATTGATGTTCCAATCGATGATCAGCAATTTTTCGGGAGGGATTTTCTGAATAATCTTCCTGACTTTCGGATGGTCGAAATTCATGATAACATACGAGCTGTATTTACCAAGGCTATCTTTAATGATGGTTTCAAAAACATGTATGTTATAGTGGTGAAAGTGAAGGTCAACACTGATATCCTTACGCAAATGGTCGCGGAACGAATGATAGAGAACCTCTTTGTAGGCTTTGAAGGTATCGAGGAAAAGCAGTACCCTGGTAAATTTTTTTGCCACAAAGTAACCCCTGTTGGGCACCGACTCAACAACGCCGCGGGTTTTTAGTTCGGCATAAGCTTTAAATACCGTATCGCGCGAGAGGTTGCACTCCTTCATCAGTACGTTTACCGACGGGAGCATATCGCCTGCCTTCAAACGGTTCTGGCTAATGGCATCCAGTACGGCATCTACCAGCTGTTTAAACTTGAGATGCCTCGATTGTCCATCGATTACAAACTTGAAATCCGTCATAAAAATCTGTTCTGTTCTGTTCTTCAAAATTAAATATTTTCCTGAACGAAAATTGGCCATCGATATGGCTGATTTCTTAATACCTTTACAAGCAAAAATATCAACTCGACATGACAAACTTCGAACAATTATCGGTATTGGTTAAGAAGAACCGGAGCTACAGAAGGTTCGACGAGTCGGCGAAAATTTCGGTCGATCAGTTAAGGAAGTGGGTAGGGCTGGCACGTTTTGTTGCTTCGGGCCGAAATATGCAACCCCTGAAATATTTTTTGTGCGCCGACGAAAAAATCACCAAAAAAATATTTGAACATCTTTTGTGGGCTGGTTATCTGAAAGACTGGGATGGCCCTGCTCAGGGCGAGAGGCCTGTTGCATACATTGCAGTGATGAAAGACCGATCGCTCAGCGATAATATTTATTGCGACGACGGGATTGCCGTCCAGACAATTATGCTGGGGGCTGTAAGCGATGGCTATGGCGGTTGTATCATTGGGTCGTTCAACAAGGCTAAAGTTTCGGCCATATTAAATTTGCCGGAGCATCTTGAAATATTATGGATACTTGCCCTTGGAAAGCCATCCGAGATTGTTGTGACCGAAGACCTCGAAGGCACCGATATCAGATACTGGCGCGATGAAAAAGAGGTTCACCATGTACCAAAACGCAAACTATCGGAGTTGATAGCAGGTGAGGTTTAAGATTTATCCTCTTTTAAAAAGTGCTTTGATAATGAGGAATGCCATTCGTGGATTTTCCTTAAGCCTTCGGGTAGAATAGCCAAACCATTCTTTTCCAAAAGGTACATACACCCGCATGCGGTGGCCTTTTTCAACCACCGACGCCCGCAACTCGGGGGTTACCCCGTAGAGCATCTGAAATTCAACCTCTTCTTTAGGGGTATTGTATTTTTTAATCAATTCGTAGGCGCCTTCGATCAGAAATTTATCGTGAGTGGCAATTCCTACATACATTTTATGTTTCAGCATATAGTCGAGGATAAATAAGAATTGCCTTCGAACTTCGTCGTATCCTTTCCATGCAATCTCTTTCGGTTCGATATAAATTCCTTTACACAACCTGAAATTGAGCGGAGAACCGGGCAAGTGCATGTCCATCATATTTTCGAGATCGGTTGGGGTCCTTCTCAGATAAGCCTGCAATACCAGGCCGACACTTTTCGGAAATTCGGCTTTCAACCTGCGGTAGAGGTTAATTTCCTTATCGACGCATTGTGAATCTTCCATGTCAATCCGGATGAAACTGTTTCTTTCTGTAGCAAATTTAACCACTTCCCTGAGATAGGTGTAGCATTTTTCTTCGTCGATCAACAATCCGAACATGGTTGGTTTTACCGAAAAATTTCCCTGAAAACCGTTTGTGGTAAAGCGGCTTATTATTTCTAAGTACTGATTTTTATTGTCGTTTGCTTGCCTGATATCTTTGATAAATTCGCCCAATAGATCAATTGTTACGAGGATCCCTTTCCCGTTTAGTTCATGAGCGGCTTTTAATCCATCTTCAATGGTTTCTCCGGCAATATACCGTTGCGAGAACAT
>CAZMDP010000233.1:0-4600 GCA_964565015.1 uncultured Prolixibacteraceae bacterium
ACCGCGAAACATCGAATATTTGCGACGGTTCGCAATTTACAGCCGATATGGCTGTACAAAACTTTGCAGGCGATAGTTTCAGGGGTGCCACATGGGTATCGTTGCACAACGGTGGCGGCGTTGGCTGGGGCGAGGCCATTAATGGAGGATTCGGACTTACCATCGACGGAAGTGATGATTCGGAACGCAGGCTCCGGAATATGCTTTTTTGGGATGTGAACAATGGCATTGCACGTCGCAGCTGGGCTCAGAACAAACCGGCACAGTTTGCCATCCGAAAGGCTATGCAGGATAATCCTATGCTGAAGGTTACGTTGCCCTACCAGGCTGATTACAAATTGATTGAGAAGATATTTGAGAATAATTTATAACATATATGGGTCTATTGCCTTCAAGCCTTTAACGGTTTTAAAGTCTTTGGTATTACGTGAAACCAATACCATATCGTTAATCATTGCAGTAGCAGCGATTATGGCATCAGGAAGCTTAATTTTAAAAAGTCTGCGAATCTCAATAGTTTTATCTACGATAGCATCGTCAATTGGATGAATATTGGAACATGTAACGAATTCAATTAAATCCTGCTCAACTTTTGAAAAACCGAGCAATTCAATTTTATTGATCACGGAAAAATTTATTTCTTCGTCAATTATCCTGGCAATCTGAATTTTTCCTTTTTCCGGCAATTTATTGCCCATGAAATCCAATACCACATTAGTGTCAATTAAGTATCTCGTTCCCATTCCCTCCGCATTTCAGTTAACTCCTTCTGCAATTCATCAACTCTTTCTTTCGATAGGCAGCCGGCAAACCGCTCAGATAGGTTTTGTTTTGGCCTTTCTCTTTTTTTAATGACCCTGAGAATATTCATACTTTCAAGATTATCCAGCAAAGACAAAGCAATATCATTTTTTATTTCTACAACAACCGTTTTCATACATATCTGACTTGATTAATACTAGTAACCTTATAAGTTTCAATAACCCACCGACAAAAATATTCTACACAAATATACGATTCATACACGTTTATCTTATAATTGATCCTGTTGAAAGAATTCCAAAATTTGGCAAAATCATCTTTACAAGTGCTTAAATCAATAAAAAATGGTAGCTCAAAAAAACAAAAACCTATAAGGCCTTTGCAGTTCCTGGCGCAATTCGTCGATACCGAAATTACGACTTTTTCTGATAAACTCCCTACCATCGAAATAAACCACTATTGTGGGTACAGCAAATATCCGGTTTTGAGCAGCTACCTCTGGTTGAGCATTGATTTCAACATATACCAAACCAATTTCAGGAAATTCGGCTTGAATCAATTCCATTACCTTTGGCTTCAAAACTTTGCAGACATTGCATTCATTGGTCGAAAAGTAGGCCAGTAAAGCTGGTTCACTTGCTACAAGTTGTTCGAACTGCTGTATGTTTTCAATTTTCTGATACATAATTCAGTATTGGCCGGTGGCAAGCATAACCAAGGTACACGCTTCGAGCACTTCTACCCCATTCTCTGAAAGTTTTTCGACCAATTCGCTGTTTTCTGCTCCGGGGTTGAAAATAACGCGCCGTGGCTTTATTGATACAAGGTAATCGGCGTATTCCGATTGCCGGGGAGCACCAATATACATCGTAACCGTATCAACATCGGCATCAAGTGGCAACTCTTTGACAACAGGTATATCTTCGATAAAGCCTTCGCGCAAACCGATTGCAATAACCCGGTGCCCATGACGGTTTAATGCCACTACTGCTTTGTGCGAATACCTCCAGGGCTTCAGACTTGCACCTATAACCATTGTAATATCAGATTGTAACCCCAACGGATCGTTCATGTATTTTTTATGGTCGTCAAACATTATTTGAACAATTACACTTTACAAATTAAGGCTACGGCATGTGCCGAAATTCCTTCCTCCCTTCCTTCAAATCCAAGCTTTTCGGTAGTGGTAGCTTTAACCGAAACAGCATCGGCCTCAATCCCCATTACATTTGCCAGGGTTTCTTCCATAACGGCAATAAATGGCCTGAGCTTCGGTCTCTGTGCACACACGGTTGAATCGATATTAACAATTTCATACCCTTTGCTCCTGACCAGGTTGCAAGTCCGGGCAAGCAATATTTTACTGTCGATGTTTTTAAATTCGGCTGAGGTATCGGGGAAATTTGAACCTATATCGCCCATTTTGGCAGCCCCTATCAACGCATCACAAATAGCGTGTATCAGCACGTCACCATCCGAATGGGCAATTGTTCCTTTGTGATGGGGTATCAGTATTCCGCCGAGCCATAAAGTTTCGCCCCCGGCAAGTTGATGAACATCAAAACCGTATCCGATCCTGTATTTCATTACCTGCGTTGTCCGCCAAAGGCATCCACATCAAACGAAAGGGTAAACCTGAGTGTATTTTCGAGGGGATGATTGCGTACCAAAGGCAGGAGATATGCAAAATCGAGCGCAAACACGTTCAGTTTTAAACCTGCACCGGCAGTCATAAATTTGCGGTTACCCTTGTTTTCATGCTCATAAAAGTAACCGGCACGAAGCGCAAATTGCTTATTATACCAATATTCGACACCGGCAGAAAGGGTTATTTCCTGCAGTTCTTCCTTGAAACCGCCTGGCGCATCGCTGAAAGAGGTAAAAATACCGGCAACTACCGATTTATCGGAATTTATCCCACCCGGATAGATAATGGCACCCGGATCGTAAGTAGTAGTGTCTTTAGGCGGGGTCGGGACAAGTAATTTATTCACATCGGCAGTAAAAGTAAACGTATTGTAATCGTCGAGTTCGGTGGTATAAGCCAGACCAAGTTTCAGGTTGGTGGGGATAAAGTCTTTAACCTCACCATCGGTATAGGATATTTTTGCACCAATATTCTGGATGTTAATACCTGCCGAAAAAATGTTGGTCTGCCGGCGTACATAAAACTCGTTCCGGTAATAAAATGCCACATCGGCAGCATATGAATTGCCGGCATGTGATTCCACACCATTGATTAGCTGACCACCGGTCAGATCGGAACGGATGTACCGAACTGCAACCGAACCCGAAAATACATCCGACAATTTACGTACATAACCAAGATCAATCGCAAATTCGTTCGGATTTTGCTGACCCTGGTACTGGGCAAACTCATCGTAAAAAATTATATCGCCAAGCGAAAAATAACGGAGCGATGAACTAATGGTCTGATATTCGTCGAGTTTTTTATACCCGACCAGATATGCAAGGTTGATATCGTTCACAAGAGCGCGGAGCCAGGGTGAATAGGAAAGGGAAACTCCCATATCGCTTTCGATAAAGGCATATTTGGCAGGGTTCCAGTGCTGCGAATTTACATCGGGCGAGGTACCTACCCCGGCATCACCCATACCTGCAGCCCTTGAATCGGGTGCTATGGTAAGAAATGGAACTGCCGTGGTAATTACGTTGGCGCCAGTTAACGACGATTGCGCAAATGCTGAATTTACTGCAAGTATAAATAACAAACTGAACGTTGATAATCTGATTAATTGTTGCATAAATCTATTTTTCATGAAGCGTGCAAAGATAAAGTTTTATTTTTTTTAGATGAACGCATAAACTGCAAACGGTTGTTTGGTTAAAAAATTATATCGGCAGAAAATTTAACGTCCCACTAAAATTTTACCGCTTTTTGTTGCAAGTTCGCCCTGCGCCGATCGGATGGTAATGCGGTAAGGATAAATCCCGTTCCTTAACCTGACACCCCTCTCGCCAGGCTCCCAGCGGACAGGGGTACTGACCTTACCTCCAGAACTATTTGTAACCTGCATCATGTCAATTCGCTGACCGGTTATATCAAATATTTCGATCAGGGTCTGAAAAGTGGCATCGGGTTGGTTATGGGTAAAACTGAAATAGGTGTAGTCCGATACCGGGTTTGGGTAATTCGTTACCGATTCGATATAAAAATCGCCTGTCACTTCGAAAGTGATCTCGGCTTCGGTCGAATTGTTGGCCACATCCCATACTTTCAGCCTAAGCGAATGTTTTCCTAACGGAAGGTTTCGCAGCGGAAACTCAATTATGCCCCGGGTATAATCGTCTTTTGCTGCTTTATAAAAACTGTTCAGAACAAACACTTGCGAAAAGTCATTATTCAGAACGGCCGTAATGTCGTGCCCAATTCCTGTTCCAACCGTGTTGATGCCGCTTTCATCAAAAATATGAGCTATCAGCAAAGGATTCCGGCTTGTTTTCCCTCCGGGTTTAAACGAGGTGTCGTCCATAAAAAGTTTAACTTCAGGCCCTTTGTTATCAACAACCTGCGACCCCGAACTTCCTCCAATGCTGAACCCTTCGAAAGCCCCGTTGGCATCGTCCTTACCGTTTTCGGCGTAATAGAGAATTTTTCCCTGTCCGATGCTGTACGAGATATCTTTGGGTACGACAAAACTAAAACTGAAATTTCCGTTGGTAACGGTTGCCAAACCTTTATAAATAACACTGTTCTGCGATTTATAAGTAAACTGTGGCTGTCCGCTGTTACCGAGTGTTCGCATGGTCTGTGCTTTATCGTAAACAACCGGTGTAATTGTCCCGTTAAAATTTGAAAGTTTATTCACGAAATTAT
>CAZMDP010000234.1:0-4556 GCA_964565015.1 uncultured Prolixibacteraceae bacterium
CCATGGGCGTATTGGAATATACTTTCAAAAATACGGGAAGTTCTGACCTTGAAGCATGTTTTTCTTTTCATGCCGAAAATCTTATGAAAATTGAAATTCCGAGTGAGTGGGGAGGCCAATATGTTCCCGGACATTCCATTTCGGGTATCGATGGCGGGTATGTGCTCCGGCAACAATGCACCCCTGAAAAACCCCATTATAAGGGCGATTTTGCTATTTTTTCTGACGACCCTGCTACCATAACCGATTTGTGCTGGTTCCGCGGTGGGTGGTTCGATTCGCGCACGGTTTTTTGGAAAGATCTTACTGAATTTACTTTTCAGGAGGATACCACTACATTGAATTCTCCCGGTGCTTCACTTTATATCCCTTTTATACTTAAGCCGGGCGAAGAAAAAACCATCAGGCTGATGATGAGTTGGTATGTTCCGCATTCGGACCTGAGAAGGGGATTGGATCCGCTTTCCGATGAACAACTTAAAGCAGAAATGGCAAAATGTAAAACCGAAAATGGCTGTTGTGCCGATTTAAGCCATATCTATTATGAGCCCTGGTATTCGGGCAGGTTTAAGGATATCACAGAGGTGGTTGAATATTGGAAACAAAACTATAACGACTTGAGGATGAAATCGGAATTGTTTGCCAATTCTTTTTATAGTTCAACACTGCCTGCTGAAGTTATCGAAGCAGTTGCTGCCAATCTGACCATTCTGAAATCGCCCACCGTATTGCGTCAGAAAGATGGCAAACTTTGGGCATGGGAAGGATGTCACGACGATTTGGGTTGTTGCCATGGATCTTGCACGCATGTATGGAATTATGCGCAGGCAATCCCCCATCTTTTCCCCGCTCTCGAAAGGTCGTTGAGGGAGACCGAATACCTGGTCAATCAGAATGAGGAGGGCCATCAGAATTTCAGGTCGAGCCTGCCGGTTTCCCCGGTCGGGTGGCATGGATTCCATGCTGCTGCCGATGGCCAGTTGGGCGGGATGATGAAAATGTACCGCGATTGGCGCATTTCGGGGGATACAGACTGGATGAAGAAGTTGTATCCTGCAGTCAGACAAAGTCTCGATTATTGCATACGGCATTGGGACCCGAAAAGAAAAGGCGTTTTGGAAGAACCGCACCACAATACCTACGATATCGAATTCTGGGGGCCCAATGGCATGTGTACCAGTTTTTACTTAGGGGCACTCAAAGCTACCATCGAGATGGGAAATGCCATTGGAGAGGATGTCAGCGAATACCAGAGATTATTTGAAAAGGGGAAAAAATACCTCGAATCGGAACTTTTCAATGGGGAGTATTTTATTCAGAAAATTATGGTTGACGGATTAATGGCACGCGATCCGGTGGCTGCTGCCAAAGTGGGAATTAACATGAATTATTCGCCCGAAGCCATTGAACTGCTCGAAAAGGAAGGTCCCAAATACCAGTATGGAAATGGGTGCCTTTCGGATGGTGTTTTAGGTGCCTGGATTGGGAAAATGGCTGGCCTGAGTGATTTTATCGATCCGGATAAGGTGGCTGCACATGTAAACTCTGTTTACCGATACAACCTGAAAACCGATTTATCGAAGCACGTAAACCCACAGCGCCCTTCGTTCGGAATAGGCAACGAAGGTGGATTACTGCTTTGTACATGGCCCCGGGGTGGTGAACTAACATTGCCCTTCGTTTACAGCAACGAAGTCTGGACGGGCATCGAATACCAGGTTGCTTCACACCTGATGTCCATCGGTGAGGTGGAAAAAGGCCTCCAAATTGTCAGGGAAGTCAGAAAACGTTATGATGGACGAGTCAGAAATCCTTTCAATGAATATGAATGTGGACATTGGTATGCCCGTGCTATGGCCAGTTATGGACTGATTCAGGGCTTAACCGGTTTGCGTTACGATGCTGTTGATAATGTTTTATTTATAGATTCTAAAATCGGTGATTTTACTTGTTTCCTATCCACTGCTACCTGTTTTGGAACGGTGGAGTTTAAAAAGGGGAAGGTAAATGTAAATGTAAGTTATGGCTATATCCCAATTGAGCAGATTATGATCGTCAAGATGTAATTGATTGCTGCATCCGCTTTTTTCTTGACTCTAAGACTGCCTTATTGCCATTTTTATCAGGTTGATCATGTAATTATAAAATGGTGTTTTTGTAAAGAATAAAAAAATACAAATAACTCTTAAATTTAGAGTTTTAACATGAACCAATAATTGTTTGGAATGTTTACCATTCATGTATCATTTAAACGTTAAAACTATGAAGAGAGTAGCATTTTTCTTGATTTCGGCCTTATTCCTTGTCGCAGTGTCATGCGACAAACCCGAGACCGACAGTGATTTTCAAAACGATCTTGAATTAAAAAAAGGTCGTCAGGTTCTGACCTTCTCCGCTCACCTCACCGGTGACCAGGAAGTACATTTGGTAACAACCGAAGCGGTTGGTAAAGCCAATTTTCAGCTCAGTAAGGATGGTAATGAACTAAGCTACAGGCTAATTGTCGAAGGCATTGAGAATGTAACCATGGCACATATTCATCTTGCAGCAGCAGGATCCAATGGCCCGGTTGTTCTTTGGTTATATCCTCAGGCTCCGCCGGCACAATTAATTCCCGGGTATTTCGAAGGTGTGCTTGCCAGTGGCAGTCGGACCTCTGCAAATCTTGTCGGTCCGCTGGCCGGACAAAATTTGTCAGCACTGGTTGATGCAATGATCGCAGGGAATACATACGTTAATGTTCATACCTCTCAGTATCCTCTTGGAGAAATTAGGGGGCAGATTAAGCTGAACGGTCAGGTTAAATGAATTTTTGATGGTCGGGTGTTTAATTGAGCTGTCAGAATCAGTATGCTGGCAGCTCAATTATTTTCCTACCTGCCCATTCTCACTTCAATTCCTTTCTGTTCGCTCCCAAAACGGTTCAACCTATACGAAAAACTGAGCATTATATAACGTCCGATGCTGTTCGAGCGGACTTCGCGCAGGTAGTTTAGTTCGCTGAGGCGTTGCACAATGTTGTTTTTGTTCAACAGGTCGAAACCGCGCAGGGTAAGGGTTCCCCGACGGTTCTTCAGAAAATAGCGGTTTATTTCGGCGTTCAGCAAAGGAATTCTGATCGATTCTCCGAAGGCCTGGTCGCTGTAATTGGTTATATCGGCACTCAGGTTAAAATTCCAGTTCAGGTTTGGGGTAAACCTGGCTTCACCAAACCACGATGTTTCGAGATAGTTGTTGTTCAGGCTTTCCTGTATCGAATAGCGGGACTGCGTATATGAAACCTGGATACCTGTGTTCACATCCCATTTATCCTTTTTACGGTTGTCGATGGTAAACGATCCTCTGTGGATAAGGTTGGTATAAACATTTTCGGACTGGTTAATGAGACTGATCCCCCGGTTGTACCTCTCTTCAAGGTTCAGCCGCATTTTTATTCCCAGTGTGCGAAGTGGTGTTGAAAAATCGATGTTTCCCCTTGTGTCAAAATCCGATTTCACATTGGTGAGGGTATTCAAAAAAGTAAGATTGTCGGTTATGGTGCGGTTCCAGTTAATCTTATCTTTTGTATAGGTGCCCGATAGGGTTGTCATTAAAGAGGTGAACGAAAACTGGTCGAAGATAAGCCAGTGAAATCCCAGTCGGTGCGATTTCTCCGGTTTCAACCCTGAATTGCCGTAAAAGATCGACATTGGGTTTATGTTGTTTACCACCGGTAATAGCTGGGTAACCGAAGGGGTATTAACCTGCGACGAAAGATTGGCCATAATACGGCGGCCAGTGCGGTATTCGTTTTCGTAAAGAGCGTATGGAAGAAACCAGAGATAATCTTCCGACCCCGACGGATTATTGTTCAGCGAATTCGACATTTTCCCGGTTTCCATCTGCAAAGCCAGGGTCAGCCTTGTTTTGGCAAGGTTCCTGATCAGGCTTAAACGCGGCCTCAGCCATGTGTAATTTTTACTGAATTCAGGGCTTAGCGAATCAACAGGCACCCGGTTAACATCCGGAAATCCCTGAAATCGTTCAAGGGTTTCGGTTTGGTAACCTGCCCTGATTTCGGGTTCTATAAAAACGATTCTGCCGGCTTTCTGAGTTAATGCAATTCCCATCGATGTATTGAAGCTTTCATTTTTGTTATCCTGAAACTGGTTGCGGGTAGTTTTGCTCCAACCACCATTGCCCATGAATCCGGTATCGGAGAAAATATCATTTCTGGTTTCTCCACCCGAAAGGGCCAGGTTGCCGGTTATTTTAAATACCGATTTCCCGTGATTGAGTTTCTTCAGGTACGACCCTGAAGCATTTCCATTCAGTCTGTTTGTATTGTTTGATATGCGGTATTCGAGTGTATTTACCGGCAATCCGTACCTGAAACTTTCCAAATCGGACCAACGCCGGTTATTACCCGATGCAATAGCCACATTACCGTCGATGACCAGATTTTGTGTGGAGTCGATCCGGTTGCGCCAACCAAAATTCACCCGGTGCGATTGGTTCTTATCGGTTTCGTCGAGATTTTCGTTTTGAACGAAGGCGCTGTTGCCAGTGTAGTTTTG
>CAZMDP010000235.1:0-4530 GCA_964565015.1 uncultured Prolixibacteraceae bacterium
CATTGCCCCCTTTTTCAATCCAGTACAACATCCGGGAAGTAAAGCTTGTTTTCTTTTTCTCCATCAATTAAATCTGAATATTTTTTGAATGATTATTGCCTTAAAATGAATTGATTTTTAATCAGGTGGCGCAATATATAAAAAAACTGTTGTATCCCGATAATGTTCCAAATTGCTTTTGGTTTAATTAAAATCAGCGAAACCAACTTTTTTAACACTCCTTTTGTGGTACATCTCTCGTTTTGTGAATAAAAACCCCCTTTGTAACCGATTTTTAATCAGATTAGTAGGTTAAACCTTGTTTATGGGGTTTGTTATTTTACCTATCTTTCCGGCAATTTTCCCGATAATGGCAAAATTTCCGTTTTTTCAGCAGCCCGATGCCATGGACTGCGGGCCAGCATGCCTGAGGATGGTGGCCAGGTTCTATGGAAAGCATATTTCGATGAATGTGCTCCGCGATCTGACTTTTCAGACTCGCGAAGGGGTGTCGTTGCTTACCCTTAGCGATGCTGCCGAGAAAATCGGTTTCCGGACTATTGGGGCAAGACTTTCCTTAAGCCAACTCGAAGAGGTCCCTTTACCGGCAATTTTGCATTGGAACCAGAACCATTTTGTAGTATTGTATAAGGTTACCGGCACTGGAAAAAAGGAGCGCGAATATTACATTGCCGATCCTGCCGATGGCCTCGTAAAATACAAGGCTGCTGAATTCAGGAGGCACTGGGCTACTACCACAAGCAACGATGAACCTGCTGGGGTTGCCTTGCTGATTGAACCTACACCTGAATTCTACCACGAAGAAGGAGAACCTGAAAAACGCACGGGATTGGGTTTTCTTCTAAAATATCTGAAACCATACCGAAAATTAATAATCCAATTACTGTTGGGTTTTTTGACAGGCAGTATATTAAGCCTACTGTTTCCTTTCCTTACTCAGGCCATTGTCGATGTGGGTATTACTACAAATAATCTGAGTTTTATTGTACTTGTACTGATTGCCCAGTTGGTCTTAATGATCAGTCAGACTGCAGTAGGGTTTATACGAAGCTGGATAATGCTCCACGTTAGTGCCAGGGTAAGTATTTCGTTGATCTCCGATTTTCTCATCAAACTGATGAAATTACCGGTGCGTTTTTTCGATACCAAATTGATCGGCGACCTTCGCCAGCGTATCGACGACAACCAGCGAATACAGTCGTTTCTCACCACCAACCTGGTGAATATGTCGTTCGGGATATTCATTTTTATTATTTACAGTTTTGTACTGGCATACTACAGTTGGTCAATTCTGGCCATATTTTATTTGGGCAGCGCACTCTATATTCTATGGATTATGCTGTTCCTGAAAAAACGGAAGGAACTCGATAATCGCAGGTTCGAAGTGGCTGCGGCAAATCAAAGTAATGTTTACCAGTTGATTACCGGAATGCAGGAAATCAAACTGAATAACTGTGAAAAACAAAAGCGGTGGGAGTGGGAACACATCCAGGCGAGACTTTTCAGGGTAAGTGTAAAGGCGCTTATGTTACACCAGAACCAGCAGGCCGGCTCTGTATTCATCAACCAGGCAAAAAATATCCTTATCATCTTTGTTGCGGCCAAATCGGTGCTCGAGGGCAGCATGACATTAGGTATGCTGGTGGCGGTTCAATTTATCATCGGTCAGTTAAACGGGCCTATCCAGGACTTTATTTCCTTTATTACTTCGGCGCAGGATGCAAGGATTAGCCTCGACCGTTTGGGCGAAATCCACATGAAAGAAAATGAAGAAGATACCACTACGGCATTAAACCGTGAAATGCCTGCTGTCAAAGAACTCAGGGCCGATAATGTCATATTTCAGTACGAAGGGCCGAAATCGCCAAAAGTACTCGAAAACATTAGCCTGATAATTCCTGAAAACAAGGTAACTGCCATTGTTGGGCCGAGTGGGAGCGGAAAAACCACTTTAATTAAATTATTGTTAGGGTTCTATCAACCGGTTGAAGGGAGAATACAGTTAGGAGGGATAGACCTTGGCCAGTATTCGATGGAATGGTGGCGAAGCCAGTGCGGGGTAGTCATGCAGGATGGTTTTATTTTTTCGGATACAATCGCAAATAATATTGCGGTTGGTGAATCAACGCCCGACAAAGCAAGATTATTGCAAGCCGTTGAGATAGCCAACATACGCGAAACCATAGAAAAGCTTCCGCTCAGGTACAATACCAAAATCGGACAGGAAGGGCTTAGCCTAAGTCAGGGACAAAAACAGAGAATCCTGATTGCAAGGGCGGTTTATAAGAATCCGGTCTTTTTGTTTTTCGACGAGGCTACCAACGCACTCGACGCAAACAACGAGAAAGCTATTACCGATAACCTGGCGGGTTTTTACAAAGGTAAAACAGTGGTGGTTGTGGCCCATCGTTTAAGTACCGTGCGAAATGCCGATCAGATCATTGTATTGCACGAAGGAAAGATTGTTGAAACCGGAACGCACAATGAACTGATAGCCCGAAAAGGTACATACTTTGATCTGGTGAAAAATCAGTTGGAATTAGGTTACTGATTATATTTGATTTTATTCTCAAAAACGAAAAAAAAATTGGCCGAAAGTGATAAAATAGAATTCCGAAGTGAGGAGGTTCAGGAAATTCTTGGAACCCCTCCCAGTTGGATTATCCGATGGGGAATAACCCTTATTTCGCTTACTGTATTTTTACTACTTGCAGGGAGCTATTTTTTCAGATACCCCGACATTATTAAGGGTAGGGTTACCATAATTTCTAAAAATCCGCCGGTAACCCTGGTGGCGAAAGCCAATGGAAAGATCGATCAACTTTTTGTTGCTGATCAGCAGGCTGTGGCTTCTTCCGATATTCTGGCCATTCTCGAAAATCCTGCTTTTTACCGCGATGTTTTCAGTCTTCAGATGTATCTCGATTCCATACGGCCGTTGTTTGGGAATCCCGAAGGTTTTTTACGGCTCAATTTTGATCAAAACCTGATGCTGGGGCAAATTCATCCATATTATACTGCCTTTGTCAGCCAATGCAGCGAATACGCCAATTTTCTGCGTTATGATCTGTATCAGGAAAGAATCGAAACTTTGCGACGGCAGGTGAGCGATCAGGAGCGGTACCTTCAGCAGTTGGTAAACCAGGCGCGCATCCTCGACGATAAACTGCAACTTAGCCGCCGTCAGTTTAACCGCGATTCAGAACTTGCAAGGCAGGGGGTAATTTCTGCCAGCGACCTCGAAAAGTCGGAGGCTGAATATCTGAGCAATGAACTTAGCCACCGCACAGCTATTGCAAATATGACCAGTACACGGAACCAGATTAACCAAATGCAGCGGCAAATTGCCGAATTGCAAGCCGAAAGGGGAGAGCAGTCGACCCGTTTGTTGGCAGGAGTTCGCGAAAAATACGACAACCTGGTCGCACAGATTTCGGTATGGGAGCAGACCTATGTTTTCAAAA
This sequence comes from uncultured Prolixibacteraceae bacterium, assembly GCA_964565015.1. GTDB lineage: Bacteria > Bacteroidota > Bacteroidia > Bacteroidales > Prolixibacteraceae > UBA1413. The sequence goes on from CAZMDP010000235.1 coordinate 3,465, forward strand.
CCCCAATTGAGGGAACGGTTACTTTTACCAATGTGTGGAGTGTTAATCAGCAGGTTACTGCTGGTACTTCGGTATTTTCAATTGTACCGCACGAAAATACCCATATTATCGGTAGGGTTGAAATTCCACTCACTGGTTCGGGAAAAGTTGAAACCGGGCAAAGGGTAAAAATAAAACTCGATAATTATCCCCATCTTGAATATGGAATGCTCGATGGTGTTATAACTTCAATTTCGTTGGTACCGGTAAATACCCCAACAGGTGCATTTTATACCGCCGAACTCGATCTGCGCAACGGACTGGTTACCAACTATGGGAATGAACTCCCTTTCAACCAGGAGATGATGGGAACCGCCGAAATTATAACCAACGACCGCCGTTTGCTCGAAAGGTTGGTGCAACCCCTGACTTCAGTAATTCGCGACAGAATCTTAACTCATTGATATTATTTGCCTTTTATCGGGCAAAAAATCACATTTTTTTAGCCTCTGGCATTGGGGATATTTCAAAATTTGTACTTTTGCGTGCCGTTTTTGGAGCGTAAATATGTATTTTAGTTTCAAAACGTGTTGAAGTTCAATAAAAATGAATACTTTTGCAGTCCATTTTTAAAAAGTAACAATAATTATAAGAAGTAAAAACAGGTATTTATGCCAACGATTCAACAGTTAGTTAGGAAAGGAAGACAAAGTAAAGTCGATAAGAGCAAATCTCCGGCTTTGGATTCATGTCCTCAACGTCGTGGTGTATGTGTGCGTGTTTATACTACTACGCCAAAGAAACCGAATTCGGCTATGCGTAAGGTAGCAAGGGTTCGTCTCACAAATGGCAAGGAAGTTAACGCATATATTCCAGGCGAAGGGCACAATCTTCAGGAACACTCTATTGTACTTGTCCGTGGTGGCAGGGTAAAAGACCTTCCCGGTGTCCGTTACCACCTTATCCGTGGTGCACTCGATACCGCCGGTGTTGAAGGACGTTTACAGCGTCGTTCGAAATATGGGGCTAAAAGGCCAAAAGCCGGTAAAACTGCAGCTCCTGCGAAAAAGAAATAATTAACACGTTC
>CAZMDP010000236.1:0-4525 GCA_964565015.1 uncultured Prolixibacteraceae bacterium
TTTTCAAATCGAACATGCCAAACTTTTCCCACTCTTCCCTGAATTCGGGTTGAACCTCTATATCTTTAAAATCAACTTCTATTTTAGGAACATCAATCTGAATGTAGCCCCCCGATTTAAAATCAAGAGTTTCGCCTTCGGGCAATTTAACCACGAATTCTTTAATAAAGGTGGCTACGTTGCGGTTCGATACCACTGTGCATTCCCATTTCTTAACCCCAAGGATTTCTTGGTGCATATGTATTTTCAGGTTTTCTTTTACCTTAACCTGACAAGCCAAACGCCATTTATCGTTTTGTTCTTTTCGTGTAAAAAAACCTGTTTCAGTAGGAAGTATCGAACCTCCACCCTCAACTATCTGGCAGCGGCACATCCCGCAGGTTCCACCGCCCCCACAGGCCGATGGCAGGATAACCTTAGCATTGCTTAGTGTTGTAAGCAAGGTGCTGCCCGGTTCAACCTCAATTTCTTTGTAACCGTCGTTAATATCAATTTTTACTATACCCGAAGGCATTAGCTTTTTCTTAGCGTAAAGCAAAACGGCTACCAACAGAATTATAACCAGTAGGAATATTACCACACTGGCTAAAACAACCGTAGTTTGAGTTGACAATAATATCATTGTTCAGTAATTTATTTCATTAAAGTTTTATTCCCATAAAGCCCATAAAGGCGAGGCCCATAAGGCCAGTGACAATAAAAGTAATACCAAGGCCACGAAGTGGGGCTGGTACATTTGAGTACTGTATTTTTTCCCTGATAGCAGCAATCCCGATAATCGCCAGAAACCATCCGAATCCTGATCCAAGTCCATATACGGTAGCTTCGCCAATGTTGTGAAAAGCCTTTTGCTGCATAAAAAGCGAACCACCTAAAATAGCACAGTTAACAGCAATAAGAGGGAGGAAAATCCCGAGCTGTGTATAAAGAACGGGAGCAAATTTCTCGACCACCATCTCGACCAGTTGGACCATGGAGGCAATAACGGCAATAAACATGATAAAACTAAGAAAACTCAGGTCAACCTCAGCAAAAGCCGGCCCAAGCCATTTCATGGCCCCTTCGGCGAGAATAAAATTTTCGAGCAGGTAATTTACAGGCATTGTAATTCCAAGCACGAAAACAACTGCCAAACCTAATCCGGTAGCTGTTTTTACCGATTTGGATACCGCCAGATAGGAACACATGCCCAGAAAGTAGGCAAAAACCATGTTTTCGATAAAGATCGACTTGACAAATATATTAATCAGATTTTCCATGATCTTTGAATTTTACAGGTTATTTTTCGATGAGTTTGCGGTTCCGGCTGCGCTGAACCCAAATAATTATCCCCACAGTAATAAGGGCCATCGGCGGAAGGATCATCATGCCATTGTTTTCGTAAAAACCACCGTTCGAAATATACCAGCTGTCGGGAATAACCTTAAACCCCCATATAGAGCCTGACCCAAAAAGTTCCCTGAAGAAACCAACAATTACCAGAATTACACCATAACCCGCAGCATTTCCTACACCATCGAGGAACGACTGCCAGGGCCGGTTGCCAAGTGCGAATGCCTCGAGGCGGCCCATGATGATACAGTTGGTTATAATTAAACCCACAAATACTGAGAGCTGTTTGGAAACATCATAAACAAATGCCTTCAGTATTTGATCAACCAGAATTACAAGGGCTGCAATCACTACAAGCTGTACGATAATGCGGATCCGGTTTGGAATGGTATTTCGCAGCAGCGATATGATTACGTTGGCAAAAGCCAGAACGGCAATAACCGACACCGACATAACCACGGCTGGTTTTAACTGTGCAGTAACTGCAAGTGCCGAACAAATACCCAGTACCTGAACGGTAATCGGGTTGCTATCGTTTAGCGGATCGGTAAGCAGTTTCAGATTTTTCTTTGAAAATAAAGGATCTCTCTCACTCATGGTTATGATTTTTTCCGGGTTATAAAATTCTGGTAACTTTTCAAATCTTCGAGCAACATTGCTTCGAGGCCTTTACTGGTAATGGTTCCGCCCGAAATGGCATCAACGCGGTGTTGTTCGGGCGCCGATTCGTTCGATTTGGCAACAATGATGGAAACAAGGTTTCCGGCGTCATCAAAAATGGTTTTTCCTTTGAAAGGTTCCTGAAAAGCAGGTGTCGAAATTTCGGCGCCCAGGCCAGGAGTTTCGCCCTGATGATCGAAGTTTGCACCATAAATGGTGTTCAGGTCGTCGTTCAGCGCAATATAGCCAAATATGGGTACCCAAAGTCAGGCTCCCCTTCGCGGGAAAATATACTTAAGCCCATCATCGGTCTGACATTCGAATACAGGCAGTTGCCTTTGTTCAACAGGCTTCGTTTTCTGGAGCCTCAGATCGATATCAAATGCATTGCCCTCAATCACTTCGCCTTTGAAGTTTACCACGTAACTGTTGATAATTTTTTGGGCATAAACTTCTTCGGCATTTTTAGCAGTTGTAACTATGTTGACCGATGCCAGAATATTCTGTTTCTTTTCGATCTCCATGTTTTTCTTTTGCATGGGCTTGAGCGCCATAGCCGCAATCGACAATATTGCTGCTACCAGGATTACCATCACCGATGCATATATAAAAGTATATTTATTACTGTTCCTGTCCATAACGGTAGTTTTAAAGAATTAAGCTGCAACTTTAGCCCTTTTCAGGCGCCGTTTAATATTGGCTTGAACCACATAATGATCAATCAGCGGGGCAAAGGTGTTCATCAAAAGTATGGCAAGCATCATTCCCTCGGGATAAGCAGGGTTGACAACCCTGAAAAGAATGGCGGTAACGCCGATCAGAAAACCATATATCCATTTTCCGCTTTCGGTTTGAGCAGCCGAAACAGGGTCGGTGGCCATAAATACCGCACCAAATGCAAATCCACCAATAATCAGATGGTGCCAGAAAGGCATCGAGAAATATGCTGCAGTAGCGGGCGACAGGCCCGAAATACCTGAGAATATGTTCAGAATAATTCCCATCACAACACCGCCTGCAACGGTCGAAAGCATGATTTTCCAACTGCCGATGCCGGTAATAATCAGAAAAATAGCGCCAATCAGTATGGCAAGCGTGGAAGTTTCACCGATTGAGCCGGGGATTAAACCTATAAATGCATCGAAAACATTAAACCCAATATCACCTGCAGCAGCATCGGCCATAATGGTGGCCCCCGAAAAGCCGTCAACCACTTTGTCGGTATCTTTCAGGGCAATCCAGACTTTATCGCCCGACATTTGCGCCGGATAGGCAAAAAAGAGGAAAGCGCGGGCAAGCAATGCCGGGTTCCAGATGTTCATTCCGGTGCCTCCGAAAACTTCTTTACCGAAAATAACTGCAAAAGCTGTTGCAACAGCTACCATCCAAAGTGGCGTATTGATGGGCATGATTAACGGTATGAGCATCCCTGAAACCAGAAAGCCTTCATTAACTTCGTGGCCGCGCATCTGCGCAAATGCAAATTCGATACCCAAACCGGTAACATACGATACAACCACTACCGGAAGAACTTTCAATAATCCATACAGAAAAATGTTTAAGAATCCGGTGCCAGCAAGTTCGCCAACTGCTTTGAAATGCTGATAACCAACATTGTACATTCCAAAGAGAAGTGCGGGAAGAAGGGCTATAATCACAAACGACATGGTACGTTTCAAATCGATACTGTCGTGTATATGACTTCCTGATTTCGATGTATTTTTGGGTACAAAAGCCAATGTAAAGAAAGCATCGTGGGTAGAATGCAACCAATGATATTTGGCTCCTTTCTGAACGTATGGCTTTGTTTTTTCAAAAAAGTTCCTGAGTGCTTTCATGTATATTTTTTTGAATTATATGCAATTAACTTTTGATTATCCAAGTTCCTGAACCATAACATTAATCCCTTTCCGGAGAATTTCCTGAACGTGGATTTTGGATGTGCAGGCAAACTCACATAAAGCAAGGTCTTCTTCAATTACTTCATAAATCCCTAGTTGTTCCATTTTGTCGATATCGTTCACCAGGATTGATTTAAGCAGGTGTACCGGAAGAATATCCATGGGCAGGAACTTTTCGTATTGCCCCGACATGACGAAGGCCCTTTCACCTCCATGCAAATTTGCAGTGAGGGCATACTCTTTACGGGGAAACAATGCCGAAAGAAAAGCATTACTTGCGCTGTACTTGTCGATCCCGGGGAGCGCCCAACCTAAAAATTCATAATCATCACCTTCGGGGATTACCGTAATCTGGTTATCGTAAAACCCGATAAAATTATCGCAGATCAATTTGGTTCCCGTTAATGGATTTCCGCTGATAATCCGGAGTTTTTTACCTTCCGAAAGCCGTCCTTCAAGAATCGGGCAAAGCCGTGAGCCTAATTTTATCTGAAGGTATTGCGGTTTCAGAACTTCAGATCCGGTAAGTGCAATAATCTTTGTGAAATCAACTTTTCCGGTTTCGAACAGGCGTCCAATAAAAATAACATCCTGCGGATTTATTGTCCAAACCACTTCACCTTTATTGACCG
>CAZMDP010000237.1:0-4520 GCA_964565015.1 uncultured Prolixibacteraceae bacterium
AGGTGTTCACGATCTCTATTTTGTATTCAGGGGCGAAAACGCTAACCTTTTCAACTTCGACTGGTGGACATTGAAGAAATAATATGAATCGAGTTACTTCAATTCTGTTGTTTCTGTTAGCCCTTGCATCGTGTAATAATAACCAGCCACTGCCATCCACGAATTTCCCGTTCGATTTCGACTGGAAATTTGCCCTTGATGATCATCAGGGAGCCCATTTGCCCGGTTTCGATGATTCTGGTTGGCGCGTACTCGATTTGCCGCACGATTTCAGCATAGAACACCCTTTCGATTCGACCTACAAAACCGGTGCAGGCGGGGGTTATACCTACAGTGGGATTGGTTGGTACCGAAAACACTTTAAAACTGAGCCCGGCTTTTCCGGCAAGCAAGTGTCGGTGCTGTTCGACGGCGTTTACCGAAACAGCGAAGTTTGGATCAACGGACATTCCCTCGGCATCTGGCCTTATGGCTATTCGTCGTTCTATTACGACCTTTCGCCTTACCTGAATCCGGTTGGCGAAAACAATGTATTAGCCGTTAGGGTAAACACCAGCGACCAGCCCAACTCGAGGTGGTACACCGGTTCGGGTATTTATCGACATGTTTGGCTGATAGCAAAAGAGAAGCTGCACATAAACCAATGGGGCGTTTTTGCACGCACCGTTGAGGCTGGTGAAGGCAAAGCCATGATCGATGTTTCCATAGAACTGACCAACCACCACGATACAGACCAGCATTACAATGTGGTGACCAGGTTTATCAATGCTGAAGGGAAACAAGTGTCCAAAACAGAAACAAAAGCCGAAGTAAAGGCAGGTCAACAACAGAAAATGGAGCAAAAGATCCGGATCAACAATCCAACTTTGTGGTCGGTTGAACAGCCCTATCTATACAGCCTGCAGGTTGAGGTTTCTGTCGGCAATAAAGTAACAGATGCCTATACCGTTCCTTTTGGCATAAGAACATTTCACTTCGACCCTGACAAAGGCTTTATCCTTAATGGGAACCATGTAAAGCTGAAAGGGGTGAACAACCACCACGATGGTGGTCCCCTTGGAGCCGCAGTGCTTAATCAAACCCACAAAAGGCAACTGTCGATCCTGAAAGAAATGGGCTGCAATGCCCTGCGGATGAGCCATAACCCGCCTTCGCCCCAGTTGCTCGCTTATGCCGATAGCATGGGCTTTGTGGTAATCAACGAAATTTTTGACGAGTGGATGGACGGGAAGACCCCTCATGGCTATGCCACTCATTTTGAGGAGTGGTACGAAAGGGATATTGAAAACTGGATCCGCCGCGACCGCAATCACCCGTCGGTTATTGCCTGGAGCATCGGTAACGAGGTAAAAGAGCAATGGGACGATGCAAATGGCCCCCGGATTACCCGGATGTTGATCGATGCATCGCGCAGGTACGATGATACACGACCTTTCACCGCTGGATGCAACGGTATCCCAAATGTAAATTCAAGTGGAATGGGCGAATTGCTCGACCTTGTTGGCTATAACTATCAGGAAGCATTTTATAAAGCCGACCACGGGAAATATCCCAATCGAGTAATATATGGCTCCGAAACGGTTATGTACCCATACCACGACCATAATGCCTGGCAAATGCGCTCTTATCAGCAATGGCTCGATGGCCAGTTGGAAGATTATATAGCGGGCGAATTCCTATGGACGGGTTTCGACTATCTGGGCGAAGCCGGAATTGGCCACGTTGGTACCGGACACGAATTCTGGAAAACCTGGCCTAATTGGCCCTGGCGTGGCGCCGACTGTGGTGTGATAGATATGTGCGGATTTCCAAAACCAGGTTACTGGTTCCGTAAAGCTATCTGGAACGATGAGCCAATGGTTTATATAGCCGTACAAACCGACAAATCTGCCAGAAACAAAGATGTTGTTTCCTTCTGGAACTGGCCTAAAGTAGAGGCCCATTGGAACCATCATGCAATTGGGGATACGCTGGCCGTTCATATCTACACCAATGTACCTGAAGTGGAACTGTTTTTAAACGGAAGATCGCAGGGAATTCGCCATTGGAACCTGAAAAACGAGGCATTCCTGATCTATGAAGTGCCTTATGAGCCCGGAAAACTTGAAGCGATTGGAAAAACGACTGAAGGAGAAACCGTGTCGTTTGTCCTGCAAACAGCCGGAGAGCCAGCCGCAATTGTACTTACTTCCGATCGTAAAACCCTGAAAGCCAACAAACAGGATCTGTGCTATGTGGAGGTGCAATTGGTCGATGCCAATGGTGTTCCTGTATTGTTTGCTGACAAGCTGGTCGAATTTGAGGTGAGCGGAGCTGGAAAGCTTGTAGGGGTTGCAAATGGAAACCAGCAGAGCCATACCTTCTTCAAAGGTAAGAAAATGGAAACTTATCTTGGGAGATGCCTTGCCATAGTGCAGTCAACTGATAGAAAGGGCGATATTGAATTAATTGCAAGAATAGATCAATTCCCTGAAGCAAAAATTTTTATAAAAACCAATTAAATGAAACGAGTCCCGATAGATAGGGGCGAGTTCTCCCGCCAAAGCGGGACAGGCTATATACATTAGAAAACAAACAATTTTAATAGTATGCAAAAGACCAAAAATGAAAAATGCATTTTTCTGGATATTATTTCTGCTGATTAGTTTTGATATTTTAGCTCAGGATACTTCGCAAAAACCATTTATGATTTGCGCTGAAAAATTTTCTGAAAATTCAGTTGTATTAAAACCATCATGGGTAAAGGATCGCGAAGATTTGAATACAAAATATTTAAAATCACTCGATCCCGACAGGTTATTACATAATTTCAGGATCAATGCCGGACTTCCTTCTGAAGCAATACCGCTCGAAGGGTGGGAGGCTCCCTACATTGGACTGAAAGGGCATTTTACAGGGCATTATCTATCGGCAATATCAAGGTTGGTGGGTAAATTAAACGATCATTTGCTCAAAGAAAGGTTAAATTACATGGTTGAGGAGCTGAATAAATGCCAGCAGGCCCTGCCCAATGGGTATCTCAGTGCTTTCCCCGAGAGGGACTTCGATGTTTTGGAAGAAAAATTTGGCGGGGTTTGGGCACCATATTACACCTATAATAAAATTATGCAGGGATTACTGGATGCCTTTATCTATGCAGGAAATAAAACCGCCCTGGAAATGGTTACAAAAATGGCTTCGTATGTACAATTTCGTATGTCGAAGCTTGATGCTGAAACCATTGAAAAAGTGTTGTACAGTGTAGGTGCAAATCCCTCAAACGAGGCTGGTGCAATGAATGAAGTCCTATATAAATTGTATAAGGTAACCCATGATCCTTCTCATTTGGAATTGGCAAAACTGTTCGACAGAGATTGGTTTCTTACACCCCTTTCGCGAAACGAAAACATATTATCGGGCCTGCATTCAAACACACATATTGTTCTTGTAAATGGTTTTGCAGAGGCATATCCTATAAACCGGGAAACGAAGTACTACAATGCGGTTGTTAATTTCTGGGATATGCTCATGGCCCGCCACGCTTATGTAAATGGATCGAGCAGTGGGCCTCGCCCCAATGTGGTAACACCTACCTCGCTTTCGGCCGAACACTGGGGAATACCCGGCATACTCAGCAACACTATGACTAAAGAAATTGCCGAAAGCTGTGTGTCGCACAATACACAGAAAATCACCTCTGCTTTATTTTCGTGGACGGCCAATCCTAAATATGCAGAGGCATATATGAATACCTTTTATAATTCTATTATGGCCCTGCAAAGCGCGCACACCGGACAGTGTGTCTATCATTTGCCTTTAGGGTCGCCACGCAACAAAATCTACCTGAAAGAGAATGATTTTCGTTGTTGTAATGGTTCATCCATCGAAGCTTTTACACAGCTTAATTCAGGTATTTATTACCATAACAATTCAACCTTATGGGTTAATATGTATCTCCCTTCCAAATTAAATTGGACAGGGAAGGGCATTGAAATTGAACAATCTGGAAATTTTCCAGAAGAAACCGGTGTTGAACTGGTTATTTCTGCTAATGAAAAAACCGAATTTGAACTCAGGCTTTTTATTCCATCATGGGCCGGAAAAGTTGATGTGGCAATCAATGGTGAGCAGCAGATGATCAAAACCAGTCCTGAATCGTTTTTGAGCATAAACCGCGAATGGGCTGACAACGATAAAGTAAGTCTGGTTTTTGAATATGATTTCCATATTAAAACCATGCCCGACAATGAAAATGTGGTAGCCCTGTTTTACGGGCCAATGTTATTGGCTTTTGAAACCGGTTCGGAATTAATTCTAAAGGGCAATCATAGTTCTATCCTTAGCAACCTCGCGGTCGGTGATAAAAACACCAGGTTTCAATTGATAAACAATGGCCAATCCTATATTTTACGCCCTTTTTACCAAATCGAAAATGAATCTTATGGAGTATATGCGACCATCAGGAATTACTGATAAAATTTTTATCAATAAAACAATAATATTTATGAGAAATCACTACTGTCCGACAAAAAAAAGAATAA
>CAZMDP010000238.1:0-4514 GCA_964565015.1 uncultured Prolixibacteraceae bacterium
AGGGCATTAGAAAACTTCCCGTTGATAAACCAAACCATTCATCCCGAATTAATTAAAGCTTACGGGGATGTTAAACTGGCCTGTTTTATGGTAAACCGGCAATTGGGTTATTTCGCCGATGATGAAAAAGCAGCAGCTATTGAAAAAGCCTGTACCGAAATGGGTGAAGGCCTTCTGAGCAGGCACATCGTGGTGGATGCCCTACAGGGAGGGGCAGGTACATCGACCAATATGAACGTTAACGAAGTTATTGCAAACAGGGCATTACAAATCATGGGAAAGAATCCCGGAGAATATTCAATAATTTCCCCGCTCGATGATATCAACCTGCACCAATCGACCAACGACACCTATCCAACTGCACTGAAACTGGCAGCCATCCGGATGCTCAGACACCTGGAACAGCAGATCCTCGCGCTGCAGGAAGCATTTCAGGCAAAAGAAAAGGAGTTTGCCCATATAGTAAAAGTAGGGCGTACCCAATTGCAGGATGCGGTACTTACCACCTTAGGACGCGAAATGGGCGCATACGCCGAGGCCTTTAACCGCGACCGCTGGCGGATTTACAAATGCGAAGAAAGGCTCCGTGTGGTAAACCTGGGTGGAACGGCAATTGGCACCGGACTAGGGGCACCCCGAAAATTTATTTTCATGGCCACCGAAAAACTTCGCGAAATAACCGGCATCGGACTGGCCCGTTCCGAAAACCTTACAGATGGTACCATGAACAATGATGTATTTGTTGAAGTATCGGCGATTCTGAAAGCCTGTGCTGCAAACCTCCTGAAAGTAAGCAACGATTTTCGGCTGCTTTCATCGGGGCCTGATGCCGGATTGGGCGAAATTAATCTTCCTCCGTGCCAGGCTGGTTCATCAATAATGCCCGGAAAAGTCAATCCCGTAATTCCCGAAGCGGTTGGCCAGGCAGCCATTCTGGTTTCGGCAAACGATGTTGCCATAACGCAGGCCGTCGCATCGGGCAACCTCGAACTGAACCAGTATATGCCGCTTATTGCGCATTGTCTGTTGCAGAATATAGGGCTGCTCACCAATGCCTGCAAAATTTTCAGGCAAAAATGCATAACAGGAATTTCGGCCAATGAAGAGGTATGCCGCAAACAGGTGTATAATTCAACCGCTACGGTGACAGCAATTCTACCCAAAACAGGCTATACAAAAGCAACAGAAGTTGCGGCCTTAATGAAAAAAGAACAAATTACCGTAAAGGAGGCAGTTTTACGATTAAAGTTTATGACCGCCGAAGAATTTGACCTGCTTATTACCCCTGAAGCGGTTACCCGGCTCGGCAGTTAATTATTCAACCGCACCATGAACATTACAATTGAAAATTTCAGAAAACACCCGGCAGACTTTAGTCAGCTCGAAATGGTCCTAAATAAGGAAAAGCCAGATCGTCCGGTGTTGTTCGAATATTTTATGAACGCCGGGCTAATTTCAGCCATAAATAGTATCTCCTTTGCTGATATTACCGATCCATTGGAACAGATAAAATCCATAATTAGCTTTTTTTACCGTTGCGGATATGATTATGCGACCATACCAGGCAGGTATTTCAGTCCATTATCATTCAGTAATCAGCCCCAACTTAAAAAAGAAACAATATCCCAAAATATCGGGGCCGGAATTATTGATTGGAAATCATTCGAAAAATACTCCTGGCCCGATCCGCAGGAGGGGAATTATGAATTGCTGTCCCATGCCGGAAGAGAATTAATCGACGGTATGAAATTCGTTATTCCAGGGCCCGGCGGACTTTTAGAAAATGTAACCGACCTGATGGGCTTCGAAAACCTGTGTTACCTAGTCTTCGAAAACGAGGAACTGGTGAAGTCTGTTTTCGATGAAACGGGGATACGCCTGTTGCAATATTACGAAACATGCAGTAGCATTCCCTCTGTTGGTGCACTTATCGTCAACGACGACTGGGGGTTTAAAACGCAGACCATATTATCGCCCGAAATGCTGCGGCAATTTGTGTTTCCATGGCACAAAAAAATAGTTGAAGCCATTCACAAAAACGGAAAGTACGCTATTCTGCATTCATGCGGCAATATTTTCGATGTGATGGATGACATCATATCTGATATGAAATACGATGCCAAACATTCGTTCGAAGATACCATATTACCGGTTGAGGAAGCCTATCGAGTGTGGCACGAAAAAATTGCCATTTTAGGGGGCATCGATGTGGATTTCCTGGCAAGGGAAACTCCCGGAAAAATCGGCGAACGGTGCAGGAGAATGATCGATGTTACCGGCAATAAGTCGTATGCTTTGGGATCGGGTAACAGTATCCCTAGCTATGTTCCGGCTGAAAACTATCTGGCTATGATCCGGGTTGCTTTCGAATAATATTTCAGGTGCACGAAAGCAGAAAACCTACTTTGGGAATATTTTCGATCCTTATTGACGGGTCATCGGCAAAGTACTTGCGTAGTTTCGAGATAAAAACATCGAGGCTGCGCCCGGCAAAATAGTCGTTTTCGCCCCAGATGGCAGTGAGTATCAGTTCCCGTTTTACTATATTGTTTTTCGATGAACACAACAAATGCAGCACATCGGCCTCGCGACTGGTAAGCCGTCTTACTTCATTGCCCAGCTTCAGGGCCTGATTGGTGTAATCGAATTCATATTTCCCGATGCGGTATCGATTGTTACTTGAGGCATCAATCAGATCGGTACGGTTCATCACAGCTTTTATCCGGCACAAAAGCTCGTCTTCATCGAAAGGTTTGGTAATGTAATCGTCAGCGCCCAGGTCGTAACCTTTCAGCTTATCGGCCTTCATCGAGCGGGCAGTCAGAAATATAATCGGGATTGACGGATTAATCGCCTTAACACTTTTGGCAAGGTTAAAACCGTCGAGCTTGGGCAACATTACATCAAATACACAAAAATTAAACGAGCCAGCCTTAAACCCTTTCAGGGCAGAATCGCCATCGCGGTATAGCTTTACCTGAAATCCGTGGCTTTCGAGAAACTCGACCAACAGAAAACCGAGGTTCAGGTCGTCTTCGGCAAGCAGGATATTTATTTTTGGTTCATTCATGACAATTGACACGAAATAGGTTTATTGATTTTTATCCAAAGGTAACGATATTGTAAAAACACTGCCCTTCCCGGGTTCACTGATTAACGAAACTCTGCCTTTATGAGCTTCGACCACGCTCTTTACATACGACAATCCTATCCCAAATCCTTTAATGTTGTGCACATCGCCGGTTGGTACACGATAATATTTGTCGAAAATATAGCGGTGATATTTAGCCGGAATGCCTATTCCTTTATCCTCCACTTCGAGTACAACTTCGTTGCCTTTATTAAAAGTCCGTAAAGTAATGTGTGGAGCTCCCTGCGAATATTTAACCGAATTGGTAAGCAAGTTCACAATTGCGTTGGTGAGGTGCACTTTATCGGCTACAATATTGTCGTCAACAGCATTCAGTTCCACATCGAGGGTTCCCTCTTTTTCCTCCACCAGCAGGTGTATGGTATGTGCAGCATCGTTTGCAAGCTCATTCAACCCAATAAACACTTTATTGTATTCGAATTCGTCCCATTCAATGGCCGCCAGATCGAGAAGCCCCTCCACCTGTCGCTGTAATTTCTGGTTCTCCTTAAAAATAAGTCCGGCATACTCCTGCAATTTTTCGGGATTATCGTTATATTTTCCCTTTTTAATAAGGTTCGATGCCAACGCGATCGACGACATAGGTGTTTTAAATTCGTGGGTAACGTTATTAATCAGTTCTTTGATGTTTTCAACCAGTTGAAGTTCGTTACGGTATAGCCTTACCATTTGTATAATAGATACAAAAATCAGTAGTATCAATACTATTGATGAACCAAGCATGGTTATGGCCTGCGGCGGTAAAAAACTTGCTGGGCCAGGTGTTCTCACAACCAGTTCATATCCGTTTGCCTGCATTACTTCCCTCAGGCTTTGCGTATAATATACCGCACGGTGAATATTTCCGTACACACTGCTGCTTAGGGTATCATGGTTATCTTTGGTAATAAATAAATCGTAATCGAGTTTAATATTGTAAACTGCCAGTTCGGCATCGATGGAGGCATGAATCTTATCCCAGATACCATGCGAAAGGAGCTGATCGTCGAGATTGGTGGTATCGCAACGCATACAATTGCGCATCAGGTTGCACACATACTGGTCGTTATTCAGGCCGGCAATGGTTTTATCGAGCGCCAGATTGACGCTGTTCTGAAAAACCTTCTCCTGAAAACGGATAGAGTACACCATCCAGCGGACCTGAAAAAACAACAGAACCACCAGTAAAATCAGGGTAATCCAGACCAGATATTTACGCAAAGATTGTTTCATGCCGCAAAATTATCAAATAAAAGACCTCTATGTCCACTTTAACATCGTGTTAACATCGCAATAACACTTATTTAGAATCGTTCCAGATATCTTTGTTCCATGAGTTAAACATCAAAATTAGACAACCATGAAAAAATTATTATTAGTATTA
>CAZMDP010000239.1:0-4504 GCA_964565015.1 uncultured Prolixibacteraceae bacterium
TAGGTGGTTTGAATCAGCTCTTTTTGAGTGCCCGATCCAAGGTAGCTGATAAATGCCCTGTCGTGCTGACTTTTCGAATAGGAAAAATTGGCTCCACCGGCCGCCGAAGTATTTAAACCGGAAACGGGCTGCCCAAAATTGATCGGGAAACTGCCATCGTTGGTAATCCTTATCTGGGCTGAGCCACCTCCATGTATCATGCCGCCCATACCTCCGCTGAAATTCATATAATCATCGAAAGAAAAGCCGAATTGGTTTATATTGTTGGCCATTCCCAATGCCGCCACCTGAATTTTATTTGAAAATTGAAACGCCCTGGCATTTCCCATCCAGTGGTGATTGGTTCCTGCTCCCCCTGTTACATTCCCGAACAGGCCGTTTTTCTGGTCTTCTTTCAACTGAAGGTTTATGGTTTTATCGCGGCTTCCGTCGTATATCCCGGTAAACATCGATTCTTCGGAGGTGCGGTCATAAATCTGTACTTTATCTATAGCATCGGCCGGAACATTTTTGGTGGCCACTTTCGGATCGTTACCAAAAAATTCTTTACCGTTTACCATCACCTTTCTCACATCTTCGCCCATAGCTTTAATGTTACCAGCTCTGTCAACCTCCACTCCCGGAAGCTTTTTAAGGAGCTCTTCAGTCATGGCACCGGGTTTAAGCTGAAATGCCGCGGCATTATAAACCGTGGTATCGCCTTTAAATGCCATGGGTACATACTCGCCTGTAACGCTTATTTCTCCAACTTCAAGTGGTTTTGGCATGAGAACGATAGTTCCCAGATCGTTTCCTTCGAGAGGAATGCTTACAGTCTGATAGTGGGTATCAAAGCCCATAAAGGCCACCTGAAGCAGGTATTCCCCTTTCCTGATGTTCCTGACCGTGAATTTACCTTCGGTATTGCTGATACCGTAATATTGCATGGTAGAATCAGCCGGGTTGAGCAGAACTAACGTGCTGTATGTTAGCGGTGAATTATCTCCAGAAATTACAGTGCCTGAAAGTGGCCATGTTTGGGCAAAAACTAACCCAACCCAGCCAGTAAGGATGGAAATCAATAAAAATCTTTTCATAAGTTTTAACGTTGAATACGGATCATAAAATGTTGACCACCAGCACCGGGCTGTGCACCCATTTCCTTCATTTTTTCCTCAACAATTTTATCGAATTCTTCGCGCGTTACTTTCCTGCCTTTATCAGGTTTCATTATTTTTCCGGCTCCGGTTTCACCATGTTCAACTTTTACGGCTGTAGTGATGTTTTTTCCTTCGTTGGTTTCGATCGATAATATTAACCCGGGCAAACCTCCATAAATTCCCGGCCCTGTTGAAACCGGAATAACCGGTGTAAACCAGGCTGTAACCATTTTTTCGGCTTCGCCGGTTGTAGCTTCCAGGCATGGATAATCAAGTATCATTTTTTGTTTTCCGGTAATTTTCCAATGGAAGGTTGGCTTATCTTCAATCAGGAACTGACGGGTCATAAAATCGCGTTGTTCGGTTTGAAGTCCATTAACAAGGTCGGTATAAACCTTATTTTCAGGCTCTGCCATTCTGATCATAACATTGGCTCCTCCCTGGTTCATCATTACATCCTCAGTTTTGACCATTATGCTGTTCTCAAAAAGGGATGCCTCCTGGTTAAACCAAAGTATTTTTTCCGATTTACGCTCTTTTGGCAGCATTGAGGCCATGTGTGCTGCTTCTCCGTCGAGCTTGATTTCGAGTTGAACCACTTGCTCATAAGTTACCTTTCCCGATGTAATTTCCTGTGCATGTATGCATTGAATCCATGCAACATAAATAAACAATAAAAAATATTTTCCCATTATTTTTGGTTTTAAATATGGTGCAAAGCTAATTAAACAATTTTTGCAATTTAGTTAAAGATTGGTTAAAATCGATAATGGAAAAGTTAAATATGAGTTTATCCATTTTTTATATCTTTGGATATTATCGGTCATTTGTAAATCAGTTTTATGAATCGTGATCAACGAAAATTTGGTACAGCCCCGGTTTTTTTTACTGCAATTTCGACCATACTTGGAGCCATATTGTTCTTAAGGTTTGGTTATGCTGTTGGTACTCTGGGCTTCTGGGGAGTTATTCTGATTATCCTTCTTGGTCACCTGGTTACCATTCCTACAGCCCTGGCTATTTCGGAACTTGCAACCAATAAAAGGGTAGAGGGCGGTGGGGAGTATTTCATAATTTCAAGGTCGTTCGGTTTAAATATCGGAGGTACTATTGGGATAGCCCTTTTCTTTTCTCAAGCCATTAGTGTTGCTTTTTATGTAATTGCCTTTACCGAAGCTTTTGAATATGTATTTAACCTTTTGGCTAATAATTACGGTATTGTTTTGCCCCGTCAGGTGGTAAGTATTCCTGTAATGATTGGCCTTGGAATTATGATTGTTCTGAAAGGTGCAAACATGGGTGTTAAGGCACTGTATTATGTAGTCGGGATTTTGTTTATTTCTCTGTTTCTGTTTTTTATTGGAAAGACCGATTATGCGAGTGCTAACACTTTTAGCCTGGCAAGTGCCCAACTTAGAAACCCTGAACAGTTTTTCGTGGTTTTTGCCATAATTTTTCCTGCTTTTACTGGAATGACAGCAGGGGTAGGGCTTTCGGGCGATCTGAAAAAACCTTCGCGATCAATACCTAGGGGAACGACCTTTGCAACCATTGCTGGTATGATTATATATCTATTCGTAGTGTATAAACTCGCCAAATCAGCCTCTCCCGATGATTTGCTCGAACATCAACTGATTATGGCCAAAATTGCAGTGGGCGGAATGATTGTTATTCCGCTTGGGCTTGCTGCTTCTACGTTTTCATCAGCGTTAGGATCTATAATGGTTGCCCCGCGTACCTTACAGGCCCTTGCACTCGATAAAACCTTTCCTTCTCAAAAAATAAACAATTGGCTGGCATCAGGTTCTTCAAAAGATAACGAACCCAAAAACGCGACACTGGTTACTGCTTTAATTGCTCTGATTTTTGTAGCAATGGGCGATGTTAATGCTGTGGCTTCCATAATCTCCATGTTTTTTATGGTTACCTATGGCTCGTTATGCCTTATTTCTTTTTTGAACCATTTCGGTTCCTCTCCATCCTACAGACCTTCTTTTCGTTCGAGGTGGTATATTTCATTAATTGGTTTTGTGGTGTCGGTTTGGGTTATGTTTAAAATCAGTACTACCTACACTATACTAGCCTTTGCAATGATTACCATAATTTACTTATATATCAGTAATTATCGTCAGCATCTCAAAGGTTTGTCATCCATTTTTACCAATACATTATTTCAGTTAAACCGGAACCTGCAGGTACTTATTCAGAAAAAAGGCCACGAACAAATCAATAACGAATGGAGACCAAGCGCTATTTGTATTTCCAGGGATTCATTTGTCCGCGACAAAGGCTTCAGGTTATTAAGCTGGATCTCACATAAATATGGTTTTGGAACCTATTTGCACCAGATAAATGGTTATTATTCAAAGGCTACTGTAAAGCAGGCACGTGAAGAACTTTCCAAATTATTGCGTCAGTATGGCGAAGAAAACCATGTGTATATCGATACCCTGATTTCACCGTCATATACTTCGGCCATTGCTCAGGCAATTCAGATTCCGGGAATTGCTGGTATGGAAAACAATATGGTAATTTTTGAGTTCGATAAGGAGAATTACAACAACCTCGATGATATTACCGATAACTTTTCATTGGTCAATTCGGGCGATTTTGATATTTGTATTCTTGGCAGCAGTTCGAAACCCATGCACTTCAAAAACGGAATTCACGTTTGGATCGATTCTACTGATACTTACAATGCAAACCTGATGATTTTATTGAGTTTTATAATTCTTGGCCATGCTGACTGGAAAAAAGGGCAAATTAATATTTTTGAAAAATGCCGGAAAGAAGAGTATGAGGAAACCAGAAGGAAAACCGAAGAACTGGTAAACAACGCACGTTTGCCTATAACCATGAACAACATCAAAATTGTAATACAGGAGCCCGAAGTATCATCCAAAAGCCTGATTAATGAACGTTCGCAGGATGCAGGATTAACCATGATCGGAATTCGCGAAGAAATGGTAAAGCACCAGCGTGATGAATTATTCAAGGGATACGATATGCTCGGAACAGTATTGTTTGTTTACAGTAAGTTTCAGAAAAATATTGACTGATACTTCCGGACACATCAGGATAGAAGTATTGAAAATAATTTGGTATTTTGAGGGCACATAATCTGTAAGGTTTAATTTAAGATTAATAAGAAAACCTATGAAAACAAAGTTTTATTTTATAATAATCACGTTGTTGATTTTCGGTTTTACAGCTTTAGCCGATATTACACCTGTAAAGCTAACCTGCGAATATATGAAAGGGCCGGTGTTGGTTGATCTGCAGCAACCCCGGCTTGCATGGGTAAATGTGGCCGACAAGGGAGAGCGTGGCCAAAGGCAGACAGCTTACCAGATCAGGGTTGCAAC
>CAZMDP010000240.1:0-4497 GCA_964565015.1 uncultured Prolixibacteraceae bacterium
TTCCCCTAATATAACTAACACAACAATAAATTGAATTTAAATATGCTTGTTCTGACATTTTTACCAGAACCGTGACAAAATTACAATAATATCGGTTTTTTAGTGGTAGATTTACAGAGTTTATGCATTGGCATCAATGTTGTATGAAAATATCTAAATATATAGATATAATAATTTAAAATTGAAAATCATGTTAGAGCATTTAACTACAGAAACTTTCAAAGAAAAGGTCTTCAACTGGGAAGTCAACAAAGAATGGAAATATGAAGGCAAGGTACCGTGTCTGATTGATTTCTATGCCGACTGGTGCGGGCCATGCCGGATGGTAGCTCCTGTATTGGAAGAGTTACAGAAAGAATATGGTGACTCCATAAAAATTTACAAAGTAAATACCGAAGATCAGCAGGAACTCGCCGCAATGTTTGGAATACAAAGCATTCCATCGTTACTGTTTGTGCCGGTCAACGGACAGCCACAGATGGCAATGGGCGCGCTCCCAAAGGCAACTTTCGAGAAGGCTATAGCCGATGTGCTGAAAGTTGAAAAACCGGTATAACGGTTACAATACATCGAGGATTTTTTCGAGGCCTATTCCCCTTGAACCTTTAATCAATATAAGGTTCTGGTCTATCGGATGATCCGTAATATATTTTCGGGCTTCAAATGTATTGGGAAAATGTATGAAATGGCCTGGCAGGGATGTTTTTGAGAATATTTCGCCTACCAATATAACCATTATTCCGGTTTCATTAGAGAGAAGGTCAACGATGGCCTGATGTTCGGAATCGCTGTATTCGCCAAGTTCGAGCATATCGCCGAGGATAGCCGTTTTGGCAGGTGAATCAAAGGTCAGAAAATTTATTATGGATGCTTTCATGCTCGTTGGGTTTGCATTATAGGCATCCATAATAACCTGATTTTTGGATGTTTTAATAAATTGCGACCGGTTATTCGAAGGAACATATTCTTCGATGCCTTTTTTTATAAGTAAAGGATCGACCCCGAAATAACGCCCTATTGCGGCTGCTGCCAGTACATTTTCAAAATTATAGCTGCCAATAAGGCGGGTATTCAGGTACAAAACCCCTTTCGGGAACCATGCCCTAAGGTTCAGATAAGGAGGCGAATCGATGATTTCGCCACGCAACCAGTTGCTTTCATTGGTGCCGTAAGTTACTTTATTCGAATTGTTAATAGCTTCTTTTGTGAGATATTCATTTTCGCCATTTAGGAAAATACATCCTCCAACACTTTCGATATAGCGGTACATCTCGGTTTTTGTGCGTATTACCCCTTCAAAACTGCCGAAACCTTCGAGGTGGGCTTTCCCAACATTGGTGACAAGCCCAAAATTTGGGTTTGCAATTCGACATAAAAAGTCGATTTCGCCTGGATGATTTGCTCCCATTTCTACCACGCCAAATTCAGTTTGTTTAGTAAAAGTCAGCAAGGTTAATGGAACACCGATGTGGTTGTTCAGGTTTCCCCGGGTATATTCAAGGTTATATTTCTGGCTCAGGACACTGGCCACAAGCTCTTTGGTGGTTGTTTTACCGTTACTTCCGGTAATGGCCAGGATGGGCAATCCGAGTCTTTTTCTGTGAAACGAGGCAAGTTCCTGAAGGGTTTTCAGAACATCATTGACCATTATTATCCTTTCATCGTGTGGATGCACCGGTTCGTCAACAATGGCATAAGCCGCCCCGTCGCGGAGGGCATTCAGGGCAAAATGATTACCGTTGAAATTTGCTCCCTTTAAGGCAAAAAACAGGCACCCGGGTTTTATGTTACGGCTATCGGTACTAATAAACGGGTGTTTTTCAAAAATTTCGTAAAGGTTTTCTATTACAATCATTTAATCAGATAAAAATAAGGTTTTTGATATTGGATTACACAAAAAAATGGCCCCATTCCGAGAAATGAGGCCCATATAAAAGGATGATAAAATCATAGTTTAGAAACCACCAGGACTTCCTACGCGGGTCATTGCACAACGGAAACCGAGGTCGTTTTGCGATTGATCCTGTTGAAGATAACGGCGCGAACCCGGAGTAAGCCAGTAAGGCCTGTCTTTCCATGAACCGCCTTTGTAAACCCTTACATCGTCTCCAATCAGCGAAGAAAAGAATCCCTGCCGTTCGTCCTGAATGTACATATCTTCGGTGCGGTTGTTCTGAACATCGAGCCAGTTGTTCCCTTCAATTAATTGCGAATTGGGGTCGCCATCCAGGAAATTCCGGTAATCGGCAATGGTATCAAACAACATTTCGCCATATTGGTTTCTCTGGAAATTGCCGTTGGCATCGCGGCGCGGTACAGTAAATATGTTGCCCCTCACCGGTTGGAATTCGGCCATATCCCTGAAACTTAACGGACGGTAAACATCGAATACCCATTCGTTAACATTACCCGACATACAATAAAGTCCAAAATCATTGGGCAGGTACGATTTGACCGGAGCAGCTATATCGGCATTGTCGTTGAGTGCCCCGGCAATACCCATAAGGTCGCCCCTGCCACGGGTAAAGTTGGTCTGCATACGGCCTTTATTTTTTCTTGAATCGATCCGAAGATGGGTTCCGTTCCATGGATACATTTTCCGGTCGGTGAGCAGTTCACCTTCGGTATTGCCTATCAGTCCAAGAGCGGCGTATTCCCATTCGGCTTCGGTGGGAAGCCTGTATTTCGGAAGGAGTATTCCATCTTCCCAGCGAACTGGCCTGCCGTCCTGTTGGGGACGCCTGCCCGCGGTACCTTGATATAAGCCTGCCAGGTAGGTATCTGTAGTAAAAATATTTTCACCTGTCTGGTTCAGGTCGTGCGATAATATTCCTTTGCTTACCAGAATCTGCTCGTTAACCCTGTCGGTTCGCCACGAGCAGTACGCATCGGCCTGGACCCATGATACCCCCACAACGGGATAATCGCTGTAAGCCGGATGCCTGAAATAATTCTGAATGTATGGCTCGTTATAGGCCAGGGCTTCCCTCCATTGGAGGGTATCGGGCAAAGCAGCGTTTATTTTATCGCGGTCGTTTGGATAAACCCGGCTGAGCCAGAAAATATATTCGCGGTAATCCTGGTTCGAAACTTCGGTTTCGTCCATATAAAAAGAGGCAACAGTTATCCTTCGGGGCGTATTGTCCCACTTCGACATCACATCTTCTTCTACACGTCCCATAGTGAAAGTACCCCCTTCGATGAAAACAAGTCCGGGACCTGCTTCCTGCTGATAACCCGATATGTAAGGGATATTTCCGGTTTCCGGATCATTATATGTCCATCCGGTAGTTCGCGAAGTCTGTTTTTTGGACGACCGGTTAAATAAACCGCACCCCGATAAAACTACTACTGCCAGTGCGAATACGAGAAGTTTAAGCTTCATATTCAATGTATTTTCAATTATTCAATTTTAGCGTGTCACAAATATAACTATTTCATTCATCTAATATTGTCCGGTTTTTTGATTATTTCTGCACCCTTTAAACATTTCATGATAAATTTGCAGTCAGACATCAGACGATTGAGGGTGCCAAATTAGTGATTTTGCAATATTCAACCCAATAATTCGTTCAACTAATTTAAAGTTTTCTGAATGTACCGGTATTTTATATTTCTGATCCTTATTTTTTGTATGGCTTTCAGGGGAAGCGATCCGGCCAGGGTTACCCATTCAATTGTTTGGAACGATTTGATGGATTTTCCTTTTTCGGCAGATAAAATGCCGGTTTTTAATTTCGATGGTGCGGTATATCCCGATCAGGGACCATATTTCCCTATGTTTATAAGCAGTTTACCTGTTGAGAATAACAAAGGAATACATTTCAGCATCACAAATCCGGTATTCAGAAAATGGGAGGGTAGCACCGAAAAGCTTAACGTCGAACTTTTGCCCGATTCCATAAATTTACAAGTTACCTACAAGAAATCGGCAAATGAAATTTTTGCTGAACTCAGTTTTATACCATTAATACTTAAAGATGGCCAGGTTTTTCTGCTTGAACAATTTCAGCTCAGAACCGATGAGGTTCCAATAATGAAAAGCCTGGCAAAAGGGGTTAACTGGAAGGCTTCTTCGGTACTGTCGGCCGATAAATGGGTAAAAATAAAGACAACAGGGAAGGGCATACGAAAAGTTCCGTACGATAAGTTGGTTGCATGGGGTTTCCCTAATCCATCGATGGTAAATGTTTATGGCAGTGGCGGTTATCAGCTACCCGAATCGCTTGATGCAGAGCCGGTCGACGATCTGGTGAAAATCAGGTCGTGGCATGCTAAAGATGGTTCCGGAAAAGATTGCCTATTTTTTTATGCCACCGGAACTGTTTCTTGGACTTGGGATTTTGCATCACGATCATTTCGTCATCAAACAAATGTTTACTCGCGCGAGAGTTTCTATTTTCTTAGTCAGCAGGGAAATTCACCATATGTTGTGGAAAAGGTTCCTGAAATTTCTTCAAACCCGACCCACCAGGTTACCACTTTCGACGATTATGT
>CAZMDP010000241.1:0-4493 GCA_964565015.1 uncultured Prolixibacteraceae bacterium
CTTGCTCCATGTTTTTGCTACGAACGCGGATGAACGGCAAACCTGATCAGATTACAGCCCCAGTTGCGGGCCTCTTCGAAGAATCTTCGGTTCCAATGACCGTCGGATACCAGTTTATCAGGATCGGGAAAACTTACCCCCTGAAATCGGACCACTTCACCAGCCGGATTAACAAAGTTATTACCATCGACTTTTATCAGAGGCAGCGACTTTTGACCGGATACGGTTCCGCCTATAATGAGCAGAACAATACATAAAAACCATGTTATTTTCGATTTTTTCATTTCAAATCTCATATTAACCCATACATTATTTTACCAAACCTTTACCAATTCTTTGAAAGTGAGAACAGACGGATCGTTTTTGGCCTTTTCATTTTTTTCGAACATACCGTCCATGAAGCCACGGGCTCCACTCCAATATGTATGCACCATACCTGCGTAGCGTGGCTTCATTTCCCGCGAAGAATTCTTCTGCAACATTCTGATCATTTCGGCCTGTGCAATGGCCACATGGCTTTTATTCCATGGACAGGCTACCACATTAAAACCTTTCGATGCGAAAATAACGGGTGTCGGATGTGCCACTTCGTAATGCCAATCGCAAATCATGACATCTTTTGGGATAAGATCGATTGCACGGTGGGTATTGTTGTAGCTGCCTTCCCATAATCCTATTCCGGTGATTTTTCCATCAATCAGCCGGTCGCCCCAAATCCAGAGTTCGGCGCCCGATGCAGCCAGGTGGTTTCTAATTTTGGTAACCTCTCCTGCAAAAAGGACGGCAGGATCGTGTCCATGACAACGCGGACATTGTTCATGGGCGATATAAAACACCTCATCCATGCCGGCATGAAATGCATCGGTCTCGAAAACTTCAAGAATTTCATCCACCAGGGCAAACACAACCCCATGAACATCGGGATGCTGAGGACAGTAACTTTTACAATACAAACCATCGGGATTGGGCCATTTGTATTCTTCGGGCATCTGCACTTTTGGCGTTTCATCGAATTCGGGATAAACCTCGAGCAATTTGCCCACTTTACCTGCCCACGATTGGTGCCCAAGTAAATTAATCTGTGGTATAAGCCTGATTTTATGTTTTTTACATACCTCTACCAACTTTTTTACATCGCTTTTACTGAGAGGATTGTTGTCGCGAAGCTCAGGATGCGATTCATATTCATAGCCATAATCTACCCTAAGGATAAGGGTATTCAAACCGGTAGGTGCCAGTTTTGAATCAATCAGCCTTACAAACTCATCCACATCGGCTTTTGCCGGTGCTGCAATACACAAACCTTTCACGGTTAAAGCATCGTTTGCCCAGCAAAAAACAACCATGAGGGAAAACAAAACCAGGGAAATAAATCTCTTCGTCATAGCAATATTATTTTTTAAGTAAGAGCCTCTCCCGGATCGGCCGAAAGGGGCAACAAATTCAACTATTCAATTCTATAAATTAAAAATTATTGAAATTCCATTTACCACGATAAGGCCTGGTGAGCATCATATTTGCACCTGCATCGCCGGTAAATGTTTCAGTGTCGGGGTTCCAAAGGAGCGGGCGCTGCAATTCGTAAGCAATATTGGTAATGTTACATACAGAGGCAGTGCGGTGCCCAACCTCCACATCGGAAATTGGCTTGCTGCGCTTCCTGATTGCGTTTATCCAGTCCTGATAATGGTTATCGCTGAAATATACCCGCTGGTCGGTTGGTTTTAATTCGGTTTTGGCAAGGTTCTGGTTGGGGAATGTGCGCAAAAAGCTGCGGCTTACTTCAATCCTTCCTTCTTTACCGATAAATTGCACTGCATTTCCATCCTGAGGGCCACCCCATAGTTTATGATTAACCCGCACTCCATTTGCATATATCATAGTTAAACCGTGTGTTTTACCAGGTTCAGATGGCGGAATAAACTGCAACGGCCCTGAATTGTCCATACCCAAAGCCCATTGAGCGATGTCGAACATGTGTGTTCCCCAGTCGGTAACCAGGCCACCCCCGAAATCGCGGTAACCGCGCCACCATGCCCATGGCCCTTCAATGGTAAGGGGCGCAAGTTGTTCGTGATAGCCACGGAATAATGACGGGCCCACCCATTCGTTCCAGTCCAATCCTTCGGGTACGGGCTGTGTTGGCAGGTCGCACTGTTTCACAGGCTCTCCAACGCTTACATTTATCTCTGTTATTTCGCCGATGTAACCATTCCTCACCAGTTCAACAGCATGGCGGAAGTCGCGCCACGAACGCTGCATGTTTCCAGTTTGGAACACCCTGTCGTATTTCCGGGTTGCATTCACCATGGCCCGCCCTTCGGCAACCGTCAATGCCATCGGTTTTTCGCAATAGATATCTTTACCTGCCTTTGCTGCATCAACCACCATTTGTGCGTGCCAGTGGTCGGGCGTTGCAATCACTACCGCATCAATATCCTTGCGGTCGAGAAGTTCGCGGTAATAATGGTAACCATCCACTTTTACATTGAGCCCTTTGGCAGCATTGTTTTTATTGGCCGCTTCCACAAAATTTGTGAGTTTGCTTTTAAAAACGTCGCAGGCTGCAAGGGTAACAGTTCCCTCACATTTTCCTATCCCATTGAGCAAAGTCCCGATCTGTTTGCCGGTTCCAATAAAGCCCAGGTTGATTTTGTCATTCGCGGCAATAAATCCTTTCCCTCCGAGCACATGGCGAGGAATAACTGTAAATGCAGCTGCACCGGCTGCAGCCTTTCCGATAAAATTTCTACGGTTCATCATAATTTGTATTGATAAATGATTTATTCAGATATTTTCCTGCTTTTAGTTCAAGTTAGCGACTGTAAATTTGGAGAAATTTTATCAGGATGCAATAATTTATCCATCAAAATGATTCAATTAATCCCATTTATTTCTGTGCCAGGCAAAATCTTTAAAGTTTTTAAAAGCTTATATTTGTTGAATTTTAAAAAAGAAGTCTATACAAACTTATTTTATTGTTGATACTAGTGTGTTGCGAAACCAATTATTAATTGAAACGCAGGTATGAAAGTAACATTCATTGATTTTCTGATAATCCTCCTTTATCTTTTTTCAACCGTGGCTATTGGATTGTACCTGAAAAAACAGGCACAAAAAAGTAAATCGAATTATTTACTTGGGGGCAATACCTTGCCATGGTACCTCTTAGGTTTATCCAATGCTTCGGGGATGTTCGATATTTCGGGAACAATGTGGCTGGTTACCCTGCTTTTTGTGTATGGCATGAAAAGCCTTTGGATTCCCTGGTTATGGCCCGTATTCAACCAGATATTCCTTATGGTATTTCTAAGCATCTGGCTCCGCCGATCGAATGTTACAACCGGAGCCGAATGGATGCTGACCCGCTTCGGAACCAAACGCGACAGCCAGCTTTCGCATAGCATAGTAGTGGTTTTTGCACTGATCAGTTGCCTGGGGTTTCTTGCCTATGGTTTTGTTGGGTTAGGAAAATTTATGATGATTTTTATACCCTGGGAGGTTGTATCTCAATACATTCCTTTTCATGTTGCCGATGAATATGTTCCACATCTGTATGGAATCGTATTTACTATGTTTGCGGTTTTCTATGCCATTATTGGCGGTATGACCAGCATTGTATGGGCTGATGTTTTGCAGTTTATTATTATGACCGTATCAGCCCTGGTAATTGGTATAATTGCCATGAAAGCCTTATCAACCAATACCCTTAACGTACCTGAAGGCTGGCATACCCCGTTTTTTGGCTGGCGGCTCGATGACCTCGACTGGCAAGGCATAATAAATGAAGTGAATGACAAAATCAAAAGCGATGGATATTCTTTATTTACCATTTTTTTCTGGATGATGGTTTTCAAAGGTATACTGGTATCGCTTGCAGGCCCGGCACCGAATTACGACATGCAAAAAATCCTATCGACTAAATCGCCTAAAGAAGCGGCTAAAATGAGTGGTTTTGTTTCGGTGGTACTTATGCCGGTCAGGTACTTTATGATTGCCGGATTTGCTGTTCTTGCACTCT
Source organism: uncultured Prolixibacteraceae bacterium (assembly GCA_964565015.1). Classification (GTDB taxonomy): domain Bacteria; phylum Bacteroidota; class Bacteroidia; order Bacteroidales; family Prolixibacteraceae; genus UBA1413. The sequence goes on from CAZMDP010000241.1 coordinate 4,022, forward strand.
TATATTACGATCAGCTTCATTTGGTGGTGGCCGGACGTATCGATTTCGAACAAATTCTGCCTTCGGCAATCAGCCAGTTTGTGCCAGTCGGCCTCATGGGATTGTTGCTTGCCGGATTACTGGCCGCTTTTAATTCCACCTTTGCAGGAACCCTCAATGCTGCACAAGCTTATATTGTAAACGACATATACCTTAAATATTTCAACCCTAAAGCATCGAACCGACAGGTCAGAAACCTGAATTATTCGAGCGGCATAATTGTGGTCCTGATCAGTATAATATTTGGGATTTTTGCACAGGATGTAAACAGCATTCTTCAATGGATCGTGTCAGCCCTATGGGGGAGCTATGTAGTATCGAACGTATTGAAATGGTATTGGTGGCGCTTCAATGGTTACGGATATTTCTGGGGTATGGTTGCCGGGATTGTTCCAGCACTGATTTTCGCTTATATTTTTAAAGGAACACTCGA
>CAZMDP010000242.1:0-4485 GCA_964565015.1 uncultured Prolixibacteraceae bacterium
GTCGAGCCCCCCTGAGAACAGTATAAAGTTGAGCGAAACAATTCCGATAAACTGCGCAAGTTTCGGGTCATCGAAATAAATGCCAAGAATGCCTTCGGACCCGGCAAGCATGCCAATAGCCAAAAAGAGAATAAGTGTGGGGATGCCAAACCGGTATGAGGTTTTCCCGGCTACAATACTGATAAACAACAGTAGCGATCCAACAAGCAGTATATTTTCGGTAGTAAGATTCATTTCTTAATTTGCCTTATAAAAACGAATGTTTATTAAGATCGCTGAAATTAACATTTTGATTTTAATAGGCAATTCAAAGGATTGAAAAAGGCATCGCGAAAAACTCCGGATGCCCTTAATAAATTGATTACGGCCGAATTAGATTCATACGGTTTTTTATTAGATATTTTCATTCCTTTTGATAAACCCTTACATAATCAATTTCAAATACGTGGGGAAAAAGCGAGTTGTCAACACCTTTGCGTCCACCCCATCCACCACCGATTGCCAGGTTTAAAATCAGGTGAAAAGGATGGTCAAAGGGCCATGCTTCGTGGCCTGTTCCATCGTTTTTAAATGTAAAATAATGTTGTCCATCCACATAGCTTCTTATTTCGTTTTCGTCCCATTCGGTGGTATATACATGAAACTGAGTAGTGGCTGTTTTTAGAAAAATAGGGCTGCCAACCTGAGTCCCTATCATATGATTGTATTTGCTTGTATGCACGGTTGAGTGCACAGTGTCGGGATCGTAGCCAACATGCTCCATAATGTCAATTTCGCCACTATGCGGCCATCCACCATACTTGTTCACCGTTGGCAGCATCCAGATAGCAGGCCAGGTGCCTCTGCCAGTTGGCATTTTTGCCCTTATCTCGAATTTTCCATATTTCCAGTCGCCCTTGTTTTTGGTGGTTAACCTGGCCGAACTGTAATTTTTTCCATTGGTGGGTTCATGATGCGCAGTAATTTTTAGCGTTCCGTTGCTGATCCATGCATTCTTAGGATTTGCAGTTGTGTACCATTGCAGCTCATTGTTTCCCCATCCATATTCATTTCCCCGTATATCATAATTCCATTTGGTTGAATCGGGTAATCCAGCCAGGCTGAATTCGTCGCTCCAAACCAATTTCCATCCGTCACTGCTTATTTTGTCTGAAAACGGAAGCAAAGTTTTCCTGTACTCGTTTCCGAACCTGTCGGTCACAACCACTGCAATCTGAGCATTCTTATCGGCGACCACTGCTTTAAAGAGATGGTTGGTCTGACTTGAGCTGAGCCACGAATGGCGTTTGTTTTTACCAGGCTGGTACATTTCGGCAGCAAGCGGATCTTTTCCCCAGTATTGCTGCATTTCGCCCTTTAATATTCCATTTTCGAACCAGGATACTTTCCATTCAGGATCGTAATTAAACACATTGGCTATAATGCAATCAGGATATAACTCATCGGATCCGGGAGGGTAAAGATTGAATTGATTTTCGGCTGGCAACCCCACACCTTTAAAATACCACGAAAGCTCATCCCCTTCAATTTTATAGACTGTGTATCCTTTGGGACTGCCATCGGTCGATATATCGCCTTGCCACCATGCACCGCTGGCTGCTGCATGAACGTGCTCAAAAAGCATGGGAGAAATGATGGTATTCCACTGGGTGTGGCTATGTCCGGCCAGGATATGTGCATTGAACGGCTCGAGGATTTTGAACAATGCATTGCGGTTCATTACCGAGTTAGAGAGCGATGTATTGGACTGTCCTTCTGGAAGGTTTGGAGTTGTGGGAATATGTAATGATACTATAACCAGGCTTCCCGGAGCAACATTTGCCAGGTCTTGCTCCATCCAATGGAGTTGCTTTTCGTCAATATAGCCCATATACCGGTAGGAATCGCCATAGTAAAACACATCCTTAAGGGTGATATAATGCACCTTGCCCTTTTTAAATGAATAGTAAGGAGGGCCAAACTTTTCGGAATAGGAGACATGCGACAATTCATCTGAACGATTATTGAAATCCAGATCATGGTTTCCGATTACCTGGTACATTGGAATATTTGCATCAGCTATGACCTTTTTATATGGATCAAAAAAGTGTAACCTGTCGAAAACCAAATCGCCTAAGCATATTCCATTTACCGGCATTATCTGTTTTAATTGGTCTGCAGTTTCCCTGATATCGGCTATCACCACTTTTAGTTTTTCAAAATCTTCTTCATCCAGAACCTGAGGATCGGCACATGCAATAAATGCATGGGAATTTTGTGAAATTTCCGATTTACTGATTTCAAAATCAATTTTTTGTATTGGTTTATTCTTATCCAGTTTCTTATAAAAAACCGGAACACCTTCAATCACAGGCGATTCATAACCCGACGGCAGAGTGTAATAAACGAAATCGCGATCGGAAGCAGTGAGCAGAACATAACTCCCCTTCGAGTCAGTTTTTACAACCGATACCCCATCGGTTATTGCTACGCCAGCCACACCTTTACCGTTACTGGTAATTTTCCCTCGTGCGGTTATGTTTATCCTTTGTGCATTTGTGTGCAGGGTAAAAACTACAGTAAAGAGAATCAGAAAAAAGGTTTTATAATTATTCATTTTCATTTCTATTGATTTAAAAAAGCCAGCCGCACTTTTCAAATAAAAAGTGCGGCTGACAAAATAAGAAAAATATTTATTTCAGAATCCACATGAGTTTGTTCACCTCATCGAAACCATCGAACTGCCGGTTTAATGCTTCAATAAGATTATCGCGGTTGAAATTGGTTTCCGAAGTAGGGTATAACCAACGCATAGGTATTCCATTCCTGTTAGTTTCATTAAGATTGGTGTTCGGATTTATCGGGAATACCGGATATCCTGTGCGGCGGTATTCAAAATAGCTACTGGTGGCATCCTGCATAAAATTCAGGATATAGCGCTGCATCCAGATTTGCCTGAGTTGCTCCTCTGAAGTTGCCTTAAACGCAGCTTCGCCGGTGAAATACCCGTTGATGTATGCCTGGTCGATTGGACGTCCATGTGCATAATTGGCTTTTGTTGCACCAATATTTGCCAGAGCCGATTTCACTCCCGATTCGTAATAATCTTTGGCATTTCCAGTGGTTATCCAACCTCTGATCCGGGCTTCGGCAAGTATCAATTGCTGCTCGGCAAATGTGAGCATCATGCGTGGTTCGCTGGCGCTCTCTTTCAGATAGCGCGAATTGAGGAGCGAATATTGATTTGCACTGTGTCCAACGTTCATTTCATCGTAAGCCATCGAAACATCTACACCTACATAGGCATCCGGATCGGATTCAGAAACCCCCGCAAGCAGTTTGGCACCGGCAGGATCGGCAAAATAGTAAAGCCTTCTGTCGTTAAGGGTTTTCAAATTGTCAATCAGTAACGAGCTGATAACTGTACGGCTGGTAAATAAATCGTTTGTCCCCGACATGGGGTGCATGTTGGTTGAGGAATAGTTCAGCCCCAGAAAATTGGATGAAGCATCCATCAGAACGCCCGAAGCCACTATGTCGGCAAAGCGTTGTTTTATGTTCAGCGATGCAACACCTTCTTTTTTACTCAGGCTCATTAGTACCTTAAGGGCAAATGCATTATTGGCTTTACGCCATTTTACGGGATCACCATTGAAAGGAGTGGGATCGCCATCGAAGGTTTTCCCTTTGGCAAAATATTGGTCGGCTTCCTTTAATTCATCAAGGATACCGATAAATACCTGTTCCTGAGTATCAAACTTCGGACGATAATACCCTTCATGCCCCCTATTGGTTTCGCTGTAAGGAATATCTCCCATTTGCATAGTCAGCTGGAAAAACATCCATGCCCGCATAAACTTCGCCAACCCCTTGTAGGAATCTTCCATTACACTTCCGGCGGCATATTCAACCATCCTGTCAATGTTGGGAAGAATGGTCATATCGCCAAAACTGCTATTTGTGATTTTATTATATTGAGCATCCATTTGACTTTGATTGGCATAACCCAGATACTTCGAGAGTGCATTGGGTTGCAGGTAGGCATGTGCATCGCGGCCATTGAACCTTATGTTGCGCAGTATTACATTTGTGGCAAGCATCGAAGCACTCGATTTTGTGATGGTATCGGGATTGGTGTTGATTTCCTCAAACTTGTCACAGCCGCTGAACAAAGTCAGTACAACAAGCAATCCGGTAATTAATATTTTATTTACTCGTTTCATATTGTATTTGAATTGATTTTTCACCATATCATTTTTTACTTTTATTTCTCAACAGATGGTTTTCATTTAAAACCCAAATTTCAGGTTCAAACCAAAATATCGCTGCGAAGGGTCAGCAAAATTTTCGCTTCCACCATCGGGATCAGAATATTTAAAGTCTTTTGCCCACAGAAATACATTCTGCCCTACTGCCGATACCGAAATATCCTTTGAGCCTATTTTTGAAGCTATGTTTTTCGGAACAAAGTAGGTTAACGAAATTTCCCTGACCTTGAGAAAAGTA
>CAZMDP010000243.1:0-4484 GCA_964565015.1 uncultured Prolixibacteraceae bacterium
AGCCAGTTTTTGGCCGATTTTGGGGGTCAGCTTGCTCCGAATTATCCAGCATTGTGCCTGCCACCCTGAAAGCACAGGAAACAGCCCGGCAGATAATCGAAAAGATGGAAGACCAGATGCGCGGCACATCTTCCTATTTCGAGATGACCATGACTACCGTAAGGCCGCGTTACACCCGCGATGTTTCGATGAAAACGTGGACCAAAGGCGAGGACTTTTCGCTGATCCTGATTACTGCTCCTGCCCGCGACAAAGGAACCGCCTTTCTGAAAAGGCAAAAGGAAATCTGGAATTATGTTCCCAACATCGACCGTATGATCAAGATGCCCCCATCGATGATGTCGCAGTCGTGGATGGGCAGCGATTTCTCGAACGACGACCTGGTGCGCGAAAGCTCTACGATTACCGATTATCAGCACCGTATTCTCCGCGAAGAGGTTTACCAGAACAGAAACTGCTGGGTACTGGAACTTATACCCAAACCCGAATCGTCGGTCGTATATGGAAAGGTACTGCTGTGGGTCGATAAACAGCATTATATACAATTAAAAATCGAAAATTACGACGAAGACGGAAGCCTGGTTTCCACGCTGCTCTTTTCTGATATAAAACAGATGGGCGGACGCACCATTCCGACGCTATTGGAAATGATCCCCGCCGACAAGCCCAACCAAAAAACGGTAATCCGGTATTCCGAGGCAAAGTTTAATATTCCTATTGAAGAGAGCTTTTTCTCTGTGCAAAACCTGAAAAATATCCGATAGTAAAAAGCCATGAAGACATTTATAACATTAGCCTGGCGAAATATCTGGCGAAACAGGCGAAGGTCGTTCATCAACATCGCTTCTGTTCTGTTTGCCGTATTGATGGCCATTGCCGCCGATTCGTTTGAGCGCGGCTCTTACGAACTGATGATCGACAATATGGTGAAGTTCAGCACCGGCTACATTCAGGTGCAGGATGTAATGTACGACGAAGAACCCTCCATTGACAATGCCATGCTGTACGATGAAAACCTGAAGACGAAACTCGCGGCGTTTGAAGGCGATATTGAATACACCGTACCACGTATCCAGAATTTTGCCCTTGCGGCCACCGAAAACCGCACCCGGGGCGCCTTTATTATAGGTATTGACCCTGAAAGCGAAGACCGTTTCAACAACATTTCGGAAAAACTGATAAAAGGTGAATTTCTGAAAGACGATGACCAGGCAGTAATGCTTGGTGCAGGGTTATCAGACATCCTCGGGTTGGGTGTTGGCGACACGCTGATCCTTATCGGACAGGGCTTTCAGGGGGCAAGTGCAGCCGGCATGTTTCCTGTGAAGGGAATCGTTAAGCTTTCTATTCCCGAAATGAACAACAATTCGGTATATATGCCCATAGGGGCGGCGCAATGGTTCTATGGCGCCGAAGAGAGAATTACTTCCCTAATAGTTATGCCGGTAAACCCATCGCGTACCAACAGGCTTACAAATGCTCTCAACCAAAAGCTCGATCGCGAATGGTACGTCGCGTATAGCTGGCAGCACATGCTCCGCGACCTGCTTAAGCTGATGAAAATGGACATGGCCGGCAGCCGGATGATAACCTTTATCCTCTACATTGTAATCGGCTTTGGGCTGTTCGGCACGGTGCTCACCATGATGCTCGAAAGGCTGAAAGAGTTTGCCATGCTCATATCGATTGGTATGAAACGCTACCAGCTTGCCATTGTCTGCTTTTTCGAAACCCTTTTTATGAGCTTTATCGGGGTAATTATCGGTAGCGTGGTCACCTATCCCATTCTCCTCTATTTCAATATAAACCCGATACCTTTAACGGGCGAAATGGCCGAAATTATAAATGATTACAGATTTGAAGCGGTTATGCCCACATCGGTTACACCTGAAATATTTATCAATCAGGTAGTGATCGTGTTCTTCCTTGCATTGCTCATAGGGTTGTTTCCCGTGTATAAGGTATTCAGGCTTAAAGTGGTTGACGTTGTAAAATAAAAAATCATGAAGACATTGTTAAAAATATCGTGGCGGAATGTGTGGCGCAACAAGGCGCGCAGCATAGTAATCATTCTGGCCATTGCCTGCGGGTTGTGGGGAGGAACCTTTGCCACCGCACTTATGACAGGCATGATCGAACAGAAATTCAATTCCACCATTAAAAACCAGGTTTCGCATATACAGGTGCACCATCCCGAATTTGTTCGCGAAAACCTCACCGAATACGAAGTTATTGACCATAAAGCTCTGATGGCCGAACTCGAAAACAATGAAAAGGTTTTGTCGTTTTCGTCCCGAACTTTGGTCAATGGTATGATTGCCAATGCCTCGATGACTTCGGGGGTCGAAATTTTCGGAATTGATAAAGACCGGGAAAATGAAACAACCGATTTTAAGAAGGCAATTATTGAAGGCGATTATTTTGAAACAGTGGGCCGAAACCCCATACTTATAGGTCAAAAATTGGCCGAAAAAATGAAAATATCAACCGGTAACCGCATTGTGCTGACGTTTCAGGATATTAAAGGCGATATTACTTCGGCATCGTTCAGGGTCTGCGGCATTTACCGGACAGCCAACACAGCCAACGACGAGCGCAATGTGTATGTTGAGCAAAACGACCTGCTCCCGCTTCTGGGCAAAGACGAAGTGGTAAATGAGGTAGCTATTTTGTTGCACAACCTCGATGATGTTGCGGCTTACCGTACTGAATTGCAATCGAAGTTTGGCGATAACGAAATACGCACGTGGGCCGAAATCTCGCCCGACCTGAGTTTTTTGAACGAATTCACCGGGTTTATGATGATGATCCTGCTGATCATTATCCTGATGGCCCTCGCTTTCGGACTGCTGAACACCATGCTGATGACCATTTTTGAACGCACCCGCGAACTGGGGGTACTCATTTCGGTGGGCATGAGTAAAAAGCGTGTATTCCTGATGATCCTGCTCGAAACCACCTTTCTCGTGATTACAGGTGCCTTGTTCGGGTCATTAATGGGCGCGCTCACCGTTAACTCAACAAACCGCACGGGGGTTGACCTTACCCGTTTCGGGGCCGAAGCTTTTTCCGATTTTGGTTTCGAACCGGTTATTTTTCCCTCACTCGATCAATCATATTACCTCTATCTGGCTATACTGGTATTGATAACATCATTTCTTGCATCGGTATATCCGGCATACAAAGCCCTGAAACTGAACCCCGCCGATGCTGTCAGAAGGGAGTAATCATTAAATAAAAAATTGTTGAACATCAAAATATTACAGTTATGTCAATCATTAAAACCGTAAATATTACAAAAATCTATAACTCGGCACACCTCCCCGTAAAAGCGTTGAACAACGTAAACATTGAATTTGAAAAAGGCGAGTTCACTGCAATAGTTGGCCCATCGGGCAGTGGTAAAACCACCTTGCTCAATTTGCTCGGGGGCCTCGACAAACCCTCTGAAGGACAAATATTTATTGGCGATGAAGAGATTACCCGCCTGAAAGACAGCAAACTCATCGACTTCAGGTTGAAAAACATCGGGTTTGTGTTTCAGTCGTATAACCTGATACCGGTGCTGACAGCAAAAGAGAATGTATCGTTTATTATGTTGCTCCAGAAAAAAAGTAAGAAGGAGATGGATGAGCGTGCCGAAGAGTTGCTGAAAGAGGTAGGTCTTGCCGATAAGTTCGATGTACGCCCCAACAAACTTTCGGGTGGACAGCAACAGCGGGTAGCCGTTGCCAGGGCATTGGCATCGAGGCCGCAATTTATCCTGGCCGACGAGCCCACTGCCAACCTCGATACCGTTTCAGCATTTAATCTGCTCGATATTATGGCCAAGCTAAACCGCGAGGAGAACATTACCCTCATCTTCTCGACCCACGACCAGCGTGTTATCGACCGCGCCCGCCGTGTGGTAAAACTGGTTGACGGCGTTATCAGTTCCGATGAATATTTCAATAGATAGAAGACCTGTAACGATGTCAATGAACAGAATTGTATGGTTATTAATTGTCCTGTTATGTGGCAAAACGCTGACAGCACAGGAAGTTTCACCGGTAACCGCGACAGGTAATCCGGAAAGGGCATTGAGCTTTAAAGGCTATCTGAAGGGTTTGCCATCGCTCGATTTCAACAACCTGACCGATGAGGTTAATTTCAACAATATACTACATAACCGACTGAATTTCAGGTATTCGATCAATCAGAACCTTTTCTTTGCTGTTGAGTTCAGAAACCGGTTGCTTTCTGGTGCCCTGGTAACCGATTACCACGATTTTATGAAAGAATCGCTGGGAAGCGACAATGGCCTGGTTGATGCATCTTTCGTTCGGTCATTGGGGTATAACCATATCTGGCACCTGAATGCGGACCGCTTTTATGCCGACTGGCGGCACAACAACTGGCAGGTACGACTGGGGCGACAACGGATAAACTGGGGCATAAATATGGTTTCGAACCCCAATGACCTGTTTAATACCTATTCGTTCTTC
>CAZMDP010000244.1:0-4476 GCA_964565015.1 uncultured Prolixibacteraceae bacterium
AGGTCGAGTGCCAGCATAAATGTCTGGTCACGGTAATACCCCGAGCGCCAGTCGCCTTTGCGGAATGTTTTTGCGTAAGCGATTTGTGCAAGTTCTTTCCCGTCGCCGAAAATCCCGAAATGGGCACGGCCATTGTGTACTTCGCGGCGTCCAAGCAAACTGAGCTGACGGCTCAGGTAAGCAAGGTAATAATCGTCTAAAACTTCTGAAATGGCGGGATATGTTGTTTCCAAAAGGTCTGTCTTTTCAAGGTACATGAAATATTATTTTTGATTTTTTCATGATTTGATTGACCATACCGGCCAAACCAAAATCTTTTAACCATCAATTTAACAGCTTAGGGAACGATTTGTTTTATGGTTCTCATCACATCTTAAAATGAAACCTGTTTTGGAGCTTTCTTAAAGCCTCAATCAAGCCAAACCTGATTGAAAATTTGCATATATTTACCTCAATTTATAAAAGCTAAACAAATGAATCAATTACCTGACTTGTCCAAAAAACTGATAATCCTGATAGCAACCTTCATTAGTTCAGGTATAGTTTCAACTTCCAGTGCCCAGAAACCTGTATTCCCCGAAATTGAATTATTTGCCACCGGAGTTTACTATTACCCCGAACACTGGCCGCGTGAACAATGGGACCGCGACCTGAAAAATATGGCCGATCTCGGATTTGAGTTTACCCATTTCGGGGAGTTTGCATGGGCCTTCATGGAGCCCGAAGAAGGTAAATACGATTTTGAATGGCTCGACCATGCGGTTGAACTGGCAGCAAAATACGGCCTGAAGGTGATTATGTGCACACCCACGCCCACCCCTCCGGCCTGGCTTACCCAAAAACACCCTGAAGTGCTCATCAAAAACAGTTCGGGTGTCAGCGCCGTACATGGCACCCGTCAGCAGGCATCTTGGAGCAGCGAAGTTTATCGTGACTATGTAGGAAAGATTACTCATGAATTGGGCCGCCGATATGGGAAAGACCCACGCATTATTGGCTGGCAGCTCGACAATGAACCCTCGCACTACGGTTGGGAGGAAGATTACAGCGAAGCCGCACACCAGCGATTTCAGCATTGGCTGCAAAAAAAATACATCAACATCGAAACCCTGAACAAAGAATGGGGTACCGTATTCTGGAGCCAGGTTTACAACAACTTTGGGCAGGTAGCTATTCCCAACGAAGCCCGTTCACCAATCGATTTCATAAACCCACACGCTATGCTCGACTGGAAACGGTTTACGGCCGATGAGGCAGCCGATTTCCTGCGTTTCCAGACCGAAATACTCAGGCAGTACACCAAAAACCAGTGGATCACCACCAACTACATGGCAGGTTACATGCCCGTTGACCCTTGGCGAAGCGATTACCTCGATTTTATCACCTGGACTTCTTATCCGGTGTCGGGCTATGGTGCTGGGATCGGGAGCGAAGGTTTCCGCAGGGGCGACCCTTTTGCAGTGGGATTTGCCAGCGACCGGTTCAGACCATACAGCAATGGCCGTACCGGGGTGATGGAAATCCAGATCAGCCAGGTATCGTGGGGACCATACAATCCCCGCATTTACCCGGGAATGCGTAAGGTTTTCCTCTATCATACCCTGGCAGGTGGCAATTCGTTTGCCTGCTTTTACCGGTATCGGCAGCCAACTTTCGGATTTGAACAGAAAATTCGGGGCATAGTGGGTACCGATGGGGTCACCCTCACCGATGAAAGCGAAGAAATAGTCGGATTTATAAAAGAGATCTAAAACCTAAGAAAAAAAATGAAGGGTAAAAGCAGCGAAATGCCTCCGGCATATAAAGCCCGGCGGGTTGCCATGCTCTGGAACAACGACAATTTCTGGTCGACCATGCACCGCAAGCAAACCGACCAGTGGAACTTTATGGGCGTCTTCAGAGGATATTACGACGCGCTGAAGTCGATGGGCTGCATGGTCGATATCATTTCCGAAGAAGCAGATTTCAGTCAGTATGCAGTTTTGGTAGCCCCTGCATACGAACTGGCCGATGAGGCGCTGGTGGCCAAATGGAAAGCTTATGCAAAGCAGGGCGGGCAACTGATCCTGACCGCGCGCACAGCCACCAAAACCCGGACGGGACATTATCCCGAGGCAAAACGTGCCGAAATTATTTCTGATCTGATCGGGGCTCAGGTCGAATTTTTCGATAACCTACCTCCTTCACAAACCGGGAAAGTGGTTTTCAACAATCATAACTACGATTGGAGCACATGGGCCGAAGGGCTGACATTAAAATCGGCTCAGCCGATAGCTACCTTTGGCGATCAGTTTTACAAAGGAACGGTCGCTGCCACCCGAAAAGAGTATGGGAAAGGGAGCGTTACCTACATAAGTGTAATTACAAACGATAAAAAACTTGAACGTGATGTCCTGAAAGATATCTTTTCAAAAGCCTCCATTCCTTTCGAAAACTATCCTCCCGGGGTCATCATCGATTGGGTTAACGGGATGTGGATTGGGGTTAATTACTCCGATAAACCTTATCAGATCGAAAAGACAAAAAATCAGGAATTCCTGATCGGAAGCGGTATTATACCTGCTGCAGGTGTTTCGGTATGGACTGAATAACTAAAATCAAATAGAATGAAAAGACTTTATTTCCTCCTGATTTTGAGCCTACTTTTTGCAGGATGCAATACCACTTTGTTTTATGTTTCGCCCGAAGGAAGCGACCAGAATCCGGGATCAAAAGCAAAACCATTTCTCACGCCTCAAAAGGCACAGCAGGCCGTTAGGGCCGAATTGGCAAAAGGAAATAAGCAGAATATAACGGTACTGCTTGCCGAGGGCAGATATTTTATTCCTTCACTTTTGCAGTTTAACCCTTCCGATTCGGGGAATGAGGGCTCAATGGTTACATACAAGGCTCAAAATGGAGCTCATCCGGTAATAACGGGTGGCATCGAAATTATTGGTTGGGAGCAAAAACGGCCCGGTCTATGGGTTTCACTTGTGCCCGATGAGGTTGGAAATGAGGGCTTTCGCGAACTCTTTGCTGATGGTGAACGATACACGCGGGCAAGGCATCCAAACGTAGGATTTTTACGGGTGGCAGAGGTTGGGGCCGATCGCCGGACCAATTTCAGGTTCCATCCCGGAGATTTTCCAGTACCCGCCGATTTCAGGCAGGTTGAGTTGGTTTTGCTCCACGACTGGTCGATTACCCGGATTCCCCTGGCTGAAATTGATTATCAGCAGCATCGGATTACAGCCATTGATTCAATTGGGGCAAAAGGTCTTTACTTTTTCAATCTCGACAACTGGGAAAAAGACCCCCGCTATTTTCTTGAAAACGATATGGCGTTTCTCGATACACCTGGCGAATGGTTTTTTGACAGCAACGAAAGAAAGCTTTACCTGATGTTGCCCGTTGGGGCAGATCCTGCTGAAATGGTAATAATGGTTCCTGCAACTGGGCCACATCTTTTGGTGTTGGAAGGGACAGAACAGCAGAAGGTCAGGAACATAACTTTCGAAGGAATTTCATTTGAACTTTGTGCATGGCAGTTACCCGATGGGACCTATGCCGGAATACAAGCCTGCCATTTTGATGCCCGTTCTTCCACAGGCGGATGGTCGGTTGTTCCGCCCGCCATCTATGGCGAATGGGCCGAAAATGTTAATTTCCGGAATTGCCGGTTTTCAAAACTGGGCGGATCAGGGATATGGCTTTCAACCGGTTGTAATGGCTGTACGGTTGCAGATTCTTATTTTGAAGATATTTCGGGTAATGCAGTAATGATTGGTGAAGGCCGCGACCGTATGGTAAATGGCGAGGTATGGTGGAAAACTGTTCCGGAGCAGACTGCCAGTGGCAATAATGTGATCGGAAATACCATTACCCGGTGTGGCCAACAGTTTTACGGGGCGGTAGGTATTTGGTGCGGTTTCACGGCCTCAACCCAGGTCATTGGCAATCATTTATATAACTTGCCCTATACTGGTATTTCGGTAGGATGGGAGTGGAGTCCGACACCCACCCCATGCAGGGATAATCACCTCACCAACAATCATATTCACCACGTTATGCAGGTGTTGAGCGATGGCGGCGGTATTTATATGCTTGGGCTTCAACCGGGAAGCACCCTCACCGGCAACCTGATCCACGATGTACCGCTCAATGCCGGCAGGGCCGAAAGCAACGGTATGTTCCTCGACGAAGGCACCACCGATGTAACCGTTTCGGAAAATATCATTTACAACATTGCAAAATCTCCGTTACGTTTCCACCGCGCAACCATAAACCTGGTGAAAGATAACATATTGAGCTGCGCCGATGGGGTTCCACCAGTTCGCTACAACAATACACGAGAGGAGGATATCAGGCTCGAAAACAATCTGATATTGAAAGATTCTGACACTGATGACCGCAAAAAACTACAAGAAGCCATTGCAAAATGGCATGCGACGAATAATATTTCTGCAAAAAATTGAAATGCGTTTAAAAATATTG
>CAZMDP010000245.1:0-4461 GCA_964565015.1 uncultured Prolixibacteraceae bacterium
AGGTGGTCTCTATCAGGTTATCTTCAAAATCGTATAATGCTTCGGATAGCTTGTGCCCTTCTGAATTATAGCTGAAAACCAACCTGAAATATTCGCCGTCGGCCTCGTTGTCGCGGATATGCTGGACCAATTTTCCAGCATCATCAAAAACATATTCATCGTACATGAGCCTGTTTTTTTCGCCATCAACTATTTCGTGGCCTACCAGCCTGCCATCCCTGTAAGAAAAGGTTTCAATGCTTTCTGTTTCACCTTCATCATCAACCGTTATTTTTTCGGTGACTTGTCCGTCGGCATTGTATTGAAATGAGGTAATGTCGGCCGATCCGTCGATATAGTGTTTGAGTTGCTTCACCAGCCTGCCCGCCGAATCGTACTCAAATGTTTTATTGTCAGCAAATTCACCATCTTCCGAAATAGTGGTTTCACGGGTCACTCTTCCCTCGTGGTCGTACTCAAAAATTACCTTTTCTGCCAATATTCCCGATGGCGCAAAATTCATCTGCGTTAAAACCCTGCCATTTTCATCAAAATCGGTCTGGCTTGCCAGAAATGGCACGGTTTCTCTCTGCCCTTGTCCTATTCCTACATTCACCAGGTCGGTGCGGTAAATCAGGGTGCTTTTTTTCTGTTGCATTTTTACAGGTTTAAATTATCACAACTAATCGTATTCAAATAAGAAAACCTCAAAAATAGTCAGAATTCATATTTCACTTTTCAGGATCGATGTAAATATTTCTGTTTACTTTTGGTTCATCATCGAGATTAAATTATGACAAAGAAATTTCTGGTAAAGAAACAATCGGGCGAGCAGCAACCCTTTTCCGAAGAAAAACTGGTCGAATCGATCAGGCGTGCAGGTGCACCCGATGAATTGGCCTGGCAGGTAGTGGCCCAGCTCAGGCCGGTTTTATTCGACGGAATTACGACCCGGGAAATCTATCGCCGGGCATTTCAGTTATTAAGGAAATTGATGCGCAATGTAGCTGCACGGTACAGTCTGAAAAGTGCCATCATGGATTTAGGGCCAAGTGGTTATCCGTTCGAAAAATTTGTCGGAGAGATTTTCCGAAAGCAGGGATTTGAAACCAAAACCGGCCAAACCATTAAAGGACGTTGTGTAACACACGAAATGGATGTTGTGGCCGAAAAACCCCATCTGACCATTATGGTTGAATGTAAATACCGGAACGACCAGTCGAAAATCAGCGGCGTGCAGGTACCCCTTTACGTAAACTCGAGGATGCAGGATATTGAATTGGTTTGGAGAGAATTACCCGAAAACAAGGATAAAAAATTTGAGGGATGGATAGTAACCAATACACGTTTCAGCACCGATGCCGAAGAGTATGGTTCATGTGCCGGATTGCACCTGGTTAGCTGGAGTTATCCCGAAAAAGATAACCTGCGTCAGATTGCAGAAAAATATGGCCTTTTCCCTATTACTTCACTCACCGGACTCAACAAAAAGCAAAAACAGTATTTGCTTGAAAAAGAGGTTATTCTGGCAAGTCACCTGATAGAAAACAGCCAGTACCTTGAAGGATTTGAGCTGACCGAAAAAAAGAAACAGGAAATCATAGCCGAAGCCTCGATGCTTGCTGCCGTTGGAAAAATACTCTGAGGTGATGATTGCCTGTAATTTGTTCTTGTGTTAAATTACACCGGACACGAAAAACATTTTTGTCATGAATGTTGTTTATTTTCAAAAAAATTTATTCCTTGCAACCGATTTTATTTACAGAATGAAACAGATTTGCAAAATATGGTCATGGTGGCGTTTCTGCTTGAAAAGGTAAGAAGCCTGATGGTCATGTAACAAATCGCAAATGATATTGATGAGCCTGCTTCTTACCCGGAGCAGGCTTTTTAATTTTAAAACAACGATGAATATGAGATTGAACAAAAATAATTGGTGGTGGCGCAAATACTTTACACAACATCCGTGTTAAGCAGAAATGCTATTGCCCGAAATAAAAGGCGGCTTACCGGATGAGGTGGGCCGCCTTTTTTAATGTACGATTAAGACATTACTTTCATGATGGAAAGACACAAGATAAAAAGACACAGGAATGAGAGATACAAGTATCAAGGTAAAAAGACACAGGGTTATAGGTCTCATCATTAGTCCTGATACTTTTAATCCTGATACCAACTTGAAAAACTGAATTAAAAAATTAATAACAAGAATATGGAAAAACAAATTTTTAAACCTGTAGTACGTAAGATTCTGGCCGATACGGTGACACCTGTGAGTGTTTACCTGCGGTTACGTAATCTTTATCATAAATCAATACTGCTCGAGAGTTCGGATTACCATGGGCACGAAAATGCTTATTCCTTTATTTGTTTCGAGCCGGTAGCATGTTTTACCGCCAATAATGGCCAGGTTACCATTGAACGAAACGGAAACGGGAAAAGCCAGTACTCCATCTCTGCCGATAGCCCCCTGCACCAACTACTCGACGATTTTTACCATTCGTTTGAAGTTAGCGGAACCGACATTGAACTACCAGCCAACGGATTATTCGGGTATATGAATTTTGACGCTGTTCGTTACTTCGAAAAAATTGAACTGAACAATCCGGCTCCTGATGCTTACGCAATTCCGGAGGTGAAGTACTGCTTTTACAAATATGTAATTGCCATCGATCATCATAAGAATATCATCCACATGGTTGAAAACCTGAAAGATGGGGAAAAATCTCAGCTCGACTATATACACCACTTGCTGGTTAACCTGAATTTCATGACCAGTGGTTTTTCATCCACAGGCGATGAGCGGTCGAATATTTCCGATGAGCAATTCAGGTATATGGTAACCAAAGGAAAGGAACATTGCCATCGGGGCGATGTTTTCCAGGTGGTTATGGCGCGTCAGTTTGCACAGGATTTTGAAGGTGACGACTTTAATGTTTACCGGTCGCTGCGTTCGATCAATCCATCGCCCTACCTGTTTTATTTCGACTATGGAACGTACCGCATATTTGGTTCGAGTCCCGAAGCTCAGATCAGGATCATGAAAAACAAAGCATACATTCACCCCATAGCAGGTACTTTCCGCCGCACAGGTAATGACGAGCAGGACAAAGCCCTTGCTGAAAAGCTTTGTCAGGACCCGAAAGAAAATGCCGAGCATGTGATGTTGGTTGACCTGGCCCGGAACGATTTAAGCCGGAATGCTTCCAATGTTGTAGTGGAAACCTATCGCGAGGTTCAGTTTTATTCGCACGTAATACACCTGGTTTCGCAGGTTTCGGGCGAACTCGATGCCGGGGCCAACCTGATTAAGGTTCTGGGCGAATCATTCCCTGCGGGAACCCTGTCGGGTGCACCGAAGCACAGGGCGATACAGCTGATTGACACTTACGAAAACCAGCGACGGGGATTTTATGGTGGGTGTATCGGTTATCTCGGCTTCGATGGCACATTGAACCATGCCATCATCATCAGGTCGTTCCTGAGTAAAAACAAAACTTTGTTTTATCAGGCAGGCGCCGGTGTAGTAGCCGATTCGTCGGAAGAGAGTGAATTACAGGAAGTAAATAATAAACTGGCAGCTTTGAAAAAAGCTGTGGAGATGGCCAACGAAATAAGATGAAAATAATAGTTATCGACAACTACGATTCGTTTACCTACAACCTGGTACACGCAATCAAAAAAATATCGAACCTGCCTGTTGATGTGGTTCGTAACGACGAAATAAACCTTGCCGACCTGGAAAGGTATGATAAAATTGTTCTATCGCCGGGCCCCGGAATACCGGAAGAGGCTGGCCTGCTTTTGCCGGTGATCAGGGAATTTGCCCCGAAGAAATGCATTCTGGGTGTTTGCCTCGGGCATCAGGCCATCGGCGAAGTTTTCGGTGGAAGCCTTATCAACATGAACAGGGTTTTGCACGGGATTGCCACGCCCATAAACATCATTAGCCGAAGCTCATCCCTGTTTGATGGATTGCCCGACACATTTATGGCAGGCCGCTACCACTCCTGGATTGTTGACGAATATTCGCTGCCCGATTGTCTCGAGGTTACCGGCATCGATGACCAGGGCCGCATCATGTCGATGAGCCACCGCGAATTCAACGTGCATGGTGTGCAATACCATCCTGAATCGGTGCTGACACCGTTGGGCGAGAAAATCATCGAAAACTGGTTATATAAACTTTGAGCGATGAAAGAAGTATTGGAAAGATTATACCAGGGTGAAAAGCTCGACCGCATCGAGGCCCATGACATTCTCCTTAGTATTGGGCGTAACAGTTTCTCTGAAATCGAAATTGCCTCATTTCTTACCGTTTTCCTGATGAGGGAAATAACGCCTGCCGAGCTGGCCGGCTTTCGCGATGCCCTGCTTCAATTGTGTGGTCCGGTTGACCTTTTTGATTATGAGACGATTGATGTATGTGTTACCGGTGGCGACGGAAAAAACACCTTCAACATCAGCACCATAAGTCGGTTG
>CAZMDP010000246.1:0-4437 GCA_964565015.1 uncultured Prolixibacteraceae bacterium
CGCCGAAACCCAATAAATGTCTCTGTCCGAATTTATAAAAATATACTTGCCGTCCACGTTGCCATGAATAACTGGGATGCTGCGCTGGATTTTTACACGCACCATAGCGATACTCTAAAAGAATTGCGTGGCTTATACCAACTGCTCAATACTGCAAAACATGATACCGTGAATCCCTATACTGCTACGTTTCTTGCACTTGTTCCCGGTGCCGGCCATGTGTACGTTCGCCGATACACTGATGGATTAATAAGCCTTTTAACAGTTGGGGTGCTTGCCGGCGCAACATTGTATTCATACTCAACAGGAAATGTAGGGCTCACGTATACGTTTGGTGTTCTCACCACTTTAGGCTATGCAGGGAATATCTATTCGGCGTACAACAGTGCACTATACCAGCAACAACTCATCAACAGTAACTATCGCACACAACTTTACAATAATTACTTATGCTACAACCCAGAAATATTTTTACCGCAATGGATGAATCCATGAATAAATTTGCAACACTACTTTTATGGTTTATTGCATATAATCCTCTATATGCTGATCCACTACTGGAACTTGCAAAAATTCATTTACAGAACAAAGAATACTATCAGGCAATAACTGAGTGTATGCGTTACCAGTACTGTTACCCTCAAGGAAACCAATACCCTGAAAGCGTGCTTATAATGTCACGGGCATATTTTTATGGTGGGAACTACTACCGTGCTACTGATATAGCATACGACTGCTATAGACAATATCCTGATACTTTGTGGGGAGAAATTGCGCTGTACAACCTGGCTACTATGCGCCTTCTTGAAGGATCTGCATTCTTTGCCTACCGAAATTACCAGGAATATTTTTCAATCTATCCGCAGGGGCACAAAAAAGAAGAAGCTCAGCTTAATTTTATATACACAAAATTTTTATTACACTACTACTCTGAAGCAAAAAGCGATTTAGATTTTTTTATTGCAAACACTGGCACCATGACTCTTCGTGATGAAGCAGAAACTGTAGCTTCACTCTATGAAACATTTGAACAACGGCCACGGAAATACCTATGGCTTTCGGTTTCAGGATCACTTGTTATTCCCGGTTTTGGCCATTTATATACAGGCAACTATTCTACAGGAATACTATCGTTGTTTTCAACGTCAGCATGTGCTGCACTTGCCTATCGGGGATATGTGCATGATAATAATTTTCAGCTTGTTTTTTTTGGTCTTGCCGCGTTTACATTTTATCAGTATTCATTGGTTAGTGCTGTTATTAATGTGTATGAGTATAATAGCACAAGTCAACTTACACAGGCAATCAGAGTTGCCATACAAAAAAGGTTTTAATGTGCCATGAAAGAAGAAAAGAAAATTAAAGATATTGAAACGTTGTTAAAGGAACGACGTCCCCTGGAAGATATTGCGCAGGATATACTGGAAGGTGCATTTGGTGAACTTGACATGGATCGTAGAGATTCCCTTGATCGCTTTATAGACTTTGTATACAGCAAAGCACAGCGGGGGAATATATACATTATTCACCTTGCATATCCCACTAAAAGGATGACCGATACTGAACTTGAAAATAAGGTAAAAGAGCTAATCAACGTACACCTGAACCCGGACATCATCCTCCCAGTGCTTAAATTTTTTACCCGCAATGTCCATAATTCTGATACTAATCTCTATATTGCCTATCTGATTGAAGATGATAATATTATAAAAGCAATCTATGACACCTTCCTGTTATTTAAAAAAGACATCTTTGAAACTGATAAGGAAAAACGAACACAAAACGTACGAAGAATACAGCAGTTTTTAGCCCGTATTGAATCATCATCAGCCTCACCACTGGATGCTGCTGCACGCTTAAAGTTTATCCTTGAATTTTTGGCACTAAAACAAAACGTAAACCATATTTATACTGCAGATGATGTTAAGCTTCTGCATTAAAATCCAAATTTAGGCAGGCGCTCAACTACTGTTTCTGTCCCTAATTCCATTTCGCGTACATATATATTTTTGTAGCGTTTTGAATCCTGGTAATTTGCTATATCATTCAATTCTGGTTCATAATTTTGAATCAACCACCATAGTATATCCTGTAAATCAAATGGGTTGGTATCAACTTCTGTATATTTATACCATAACTGTCGCCCTTCCATTGCTTTTGCAAGATCAGGGTGCCGTGTAAAAATGGGGTCCAGGAAGCATTCGATATTATGGAAGAGGGCAATTGCGGTAAAATTATCCTCGATTGGAATTAACTTATTTCCGGATTGAAAAAAGGGCTTGTTATAAAATCAACAGGAAGCTGGTACACGGTTAAAGATGACCAGGCAATCAGGTACGAATGTAAAATAAAAGGAAACCTGAGGATTAAAGGTATTAAGACAACAAACCCGCTGGCTGTGGGCGACTGGGTCGAATTTGAGCACCTGGTAAAAGAGAGTAACGACCAAAAACGAAACATTGGTATGATATACCGGGTACACGAACGTAAAAACTACATTATCCGACGCTCGCAAAACCTGTCAAAACAAGCCCACATTATTGCCGCCAACATCGATCAGGCTTTTCTGATAGCTACCATCAATTATCCGGTAACAACAACTACCTTTATCGACCGGTTTCTTGCATCGGCCGAAGCATATCGTATTCCGGTAGTTTTGGTATTTAACAAAATTGATAGGTACGATGCCGATCAACTTCAAAAAATGGGCGAATTAATTTCAATTTATCAAAAAATTGGTTATCGATGTATTCCGACATCGGCAACCAAAAATATTGGAATTGAAGAACTTAAATCGATCATGAAGAATAAAATCAGTGTTTTCAATGGACATAGCGGGGTTGGAAAATCAACCATTATAAACTCTATTCAACCTGATTTAAATCTTTCGACCCGTGAAATTTCAGATTATCATGAAACAGGAAAGCACACGACTACCTTTTCAGAATTGTTCGATCTCGATTTTGGGGCTTACATAATTGATACTCCCGGAATTAAAGCCTTTGGTATGCTCGAAATGGAACCCTGGGAGATATCCCATTATTTTCCTGAAATTTTCAGGATATCGGAAAATTGCCAGTACAATAACTGCTCGCATACCCATGAACCAGGCTGTGCAGTTAAAGAAGCTTATGAAAAAGGTGAAATTGCCGAATCGCGTTTTATAAGTTATCTGGGTTTACTTGAAGCTGACCAGAAATACAGGCCTGCATATTGACGGCCACCATAATTTTTTATTTTCCTCCTTCAGAATTGTTCCACGTGGAAAAAATTCAAATTTGCCACATATTTATATTTTCAGAATCGATTTAATCTGCCGGGCTATAAAGATATGTCCAATAATTTATATAAATTTGATTTGATTATGTATAATTTAGTTTAATCTGATAAATTTCAGATAATTATTACGAGATAAGAAATTATTTAAATTAATAAACTAATCAATTTCTGAAGATTTCGAAAAATAATTATAGATCAGCCCGGCCCGATACTCCCCTACTTCCGAACGAAGTTCATCAACCGACAACGATTTAATGTTTTTTACTGATTTGAATTTATGAAGAAGTTTTTTGGCCGTCTCCTTCCCGATTCCATCAATTTTTTCCAACTCATTTTGTATAAAATTTTTTGACCGTTTTTGCCGGTGGAACGAAATACCGAAACGATGGGCTTCGTCGCGCAATTGCTGGATCAGTTTAAGGGATTCCGATTTTTTGTCGAGATAAACCGGAACCTGATCACCGGGGAAATAAATTTCCTCAAGCCGTTTGGCAATTCCGATAATGGAAATTGTACCCCTTAAATTTAATGTGGCAAGTGCCGAAGTTGCTGCCGATAATTGCCCTTTACCGCCATCAATAATAATTAATTGGGGTAAGGGTTGACCTTCTTCGGTTTGCCTTTTATAGCGTCTGAAAACTATCTCTTCCATCGACGCAAAATCGTTTGGTCCGGATACCGTTTTAACGTTATAGTGCCGATATTCGCGTTTTGCAGGTTTTCCGTTGATAAAAACCACGCAAGCCGCAACCGGGTTACTTCCCTGAAGGTTACTATTGTCGAAACATTCAATCCTTTCGGGGAATGTGCTTAAATTCAAGTCTTTTTTTAATTTTTCAAGAATTCTGATTCCAGGTTTAATAACCGGTTGAGAAAGTGCTTCCTGCTTTTCTTTATCCAAACGATAATAGCGGGCATTTCGCAACGAGAGGTCAATAAGTTTCTTTTTATCGCCCCGTTGAGGTACAGTAAATTTTATATCTTTCAATTGCGTATCAGGCCTGAAGGGCACCAATATTTCCTTTGAATTGCTGTAAATTTTCTGGCGAATATCGATAATGGCGAGCATTAACAGATCGTGATCGCTTTCTTCAAGCATCTTTTTTATCTCCATTGTATAGGTTTTAACGATAGCACCACGCACGATTTTCAGGTAAT
>CAZMDP010000247.1:0-4416 GCA_964565015.1 uncultured Prolixibacteraceae bacterium
ACTTTTTTTATGTCGAAAGAGGCATGGGCTTTTATTAGCGGTGGTTTATTATATACTAAAGTTTCCCACTTGTGAAAGTGTTGAAAAATAAGGCAAAAGAAAATTAATAAGTAGTGGTAAAATAGAATATAAATTGCTATATTTGAGTTAGTTACACAACAAAAAGCATTTTATTCAAAAAACCACTACTTATGGCATCAAAAATAGCATTTTTAAGCGAATTAGAGGGCGTTCTTTGCAGTAATGAAAAAACAAACAAGGGGGTACTCCATTTCTTTTCAGCCTTCAGGATGGGCAGGTTTTTGGCCTCTTTCAATGCTTTCAAGAGCAAAGGTTTTGATGTATCTGTGCTGCTGCTTTCGCTGATCATCTTCCGGTTGCGCGGCGAAAGTATTTTGAGGATGCAGGATCGGGCCAGGAATTTTCTTGAACGCATTGATGACAATACCTTTTACCGTTTGATGAACAATCAGTGGATGGACTGGCGCAAACTGTTGATGGGCTTTGCCAAACAGTTTTCGGGGCATGTAAAGGCCAAAGGCGATAATCATTCGGGCACAACCTGTTTTGTTTTGGATGATACCGATATTGAAAAAACGGGTAAAACAATCGAGTTCATCGGAAGGATATTCAACCATGTTACCAGGCTTTACCCTTTTGGTTTTAAAATGCTGCTCCTTTCATTTTGGGATGGGAAGACCCTGGTTGCGACCGATTTTTCGTTCCACCGGGAGAAAAGGAAAAATGGAACGTACGGTTTGTCGAAAAAAGAGGTTAAATCGCAGTTCCGTAAAAAGCGCGACAACAGATCACCAGGTTATAAAAGGGTATTGGAACTGGACATGAAAAAATGCGAGGTTGCTGTTTCAATGCTCAAACGGGCTGTAAAAAATGGGTTTATTGCCAGTTATGTCCTGATGGACAGTTGGTTTGTAAACGATTATATGATCAAAAGCATACGTTCCATAAAAAAAGGGGCCATGCACCTATTGGGCAAGTGCAAGATTGACCGCAGGAAATACCTGGTCGGCAACAGGGAAATGAATGCACATCAGTTGATTGTCAAGAACCAGCGGAAGAACAGCAAGTATTCAAGAAAACACAAGTCCACTTACATCCCTGTGGTGGCAGATTACAAAGGCGAGAAAGTCCGTCTCTATTTCATACGTTACCATAATGCAAAGAACTGGACGATGCTGTTGACCACAGACCTGTCCCTGTCTTTTGTCGAAGCCATTGAGCTTTACCAGGTCCGTTGGACAATCGAGGTGCTTTTCAAAGAATGCAAGCAGTACCTGCGCTTGGGCGCAAGCCAGAATACCGATTTTGACGGGCAGATTGCAGATGCAACAATCGCTTTGGCAACCCATACGATATTGTCGCTACAAAAGAGGTTCAGTTCGTATGAAACTATGGGCGAACTGTTCAGGGAAACACAGCAGCACCTACTTGAACTAACCTTATGGGAAAGGTTGGTCAAGGTATTTTTAAAAATGTTGGTACAGATGGCAACAATACTGGATATTGATATAGAAGAAACAATGGAAAAAATAATGCAAAGCAATCAAATCAGCAAACAACTCATAGCAATGCTCAGGGCATTGGAAGAATTTGAGGATAATGGCCAAAATATCTATAAAACTGACAGTTGTCTTGCAGTTGCCTGATTACATGATAGTTAAATAACAATTTAACATTTAATTATTAAATTTAACACGCCCATTTATTGGGCTCTCTAAATGTGGGAAACTTTAATATATTTATCGTAAAGCCCCAGAAAATATTCGTAATTGTCGGGGTTACCAAAAACGTTTCGGCCTCCCACACCGTGGTTGTAGATATGGTAAAACCTGCCATGTTCCAGTTGTTCAAATTGCTGCATTTTCTGTTGTACTTATTTTGGTTTTTTTGCTTGTCTGTTTCATTTACTGTTATCCCCTTACCAGTCCCGCTTTCCGCATTTCGTCCTTCAGGGCGGGGAGGTTGGGTTTATGCATATAAGTTTGCGATATCAGCCGCTGGCTTTCGGCATCGAAGCCGGGTATATAGCGCGATAATGTGAGCCACGAAGCAATTTCTACATAAATGTGCCTGCCGCGTTCGTTTTCAAGTGTCTTTTTCACCATCTGATAAATCTTTTGGAAACAGAATTCGGGATACTTGACAATTATCGGCGAGATAATTTCGGTTAAGTGGTTGGTTGACGTATATTTTTCGACAATCTTTTTTATCTCCTCATACCGTTCTTCGGTTTCGAGCAGCTTTACTTTAAAAACAATATCCCAATTTATTTCATCGAGGAGTTCGCCAAATTCGGTTTCGCAAAGCAAATCCCTGATTTTGGCGTACATCTGCAAATCGCGATAATGAACCGTAAGATTTCTGAACACATCAACATAAAGTTGCCGGTCGGGCTCAGGGGTTACATAATGCTGCAGGAATTCGGCCCACAAATGTTTATTTTCATCAAAAAGTTCACGGGCAGTTTTCAGAAATTTTTCTTTATCGGATTGATGGTAATGGGCGAGCAATTCTTTGGCTACGGCATGGTTATGCTTGTATAGGCGTTGTGCCGCAGTGAGCCATTCGCCGGTGTTGCCTGCCTTTTTGTTAAGAAACAGCAGCAGTTCGGGCATACAATCCTGGTCAACATCCGATTGTATAAGAAGATCGAGCAACCGGGCCGGATTGTCCGATTTTTCGGCAAGGGCAATCAGCAGGGGTTCAAAGTGGGCAGGGAAAAAGCTGTTTCCGGGGTACTCTTTTGCACAATACTGTAAAAACAGATTAAAAGCTGAGCCAATTTTGGTTTCGGCAAGTGCTCCTAACCGAAGCTTTTTAATTATAGCATTCAGTGAGTTTTTATGTTCCGAAAGCAAATGATCGTTTACATCGTCGAAAGAGCACACTTCATCTTCGATATCGGCATCCTGGGTTGCTTCGTAAAGCCCGATTAACATGGCAATCAATTTGTCGGGGCATTGTTCAATGATTGCGTTTATGGCTTTATTCCTGAAATCCTCAAAAATGGCTTCAAACTCCTGTTCACTGGCATATCTGTATGCCTCCCAGTCTTCTATATAACCCGAGTATGGTGGATGGTAACTTTCCCAATCCGGGTTTTCTGTATCAACCAATTCAAATTGATCTTTGTAATCGCTCTGAATATCCTGCACTATTTCAACAAAACCCTCATAGGATAGTCCTTCCGATTTGCCCTCCACACCCCTGACATAATTCACAAACTCCTCTTTAAGCTTGTTGTTTTGCCCGATTATGGCATCCAGATACTTTAATTTCAAACTATCGGGAACATTTTGGTATAATTTTTCAAAGTCCATAAATAAAATTTTCTATTCGTACTATCATCAATCTTTCTCAATATCTTTTCAATCTCCCTTAATCCTGCTGGTGAGCGAAGCCGAACCCTCGACCCATCCAAACCCGCTGGCATTTTTTTCGCCAAACCCGCAGTTCATAATCATCTGGTGAACTTCAGCCGGAGCATCGAGTTTAAACTCATAGAGGAACCCGCGTACTTTGGTTTCTTCGGGTTTATCGGGCTTAACCCTGATCAGTTTCGATTTTATTCCTTTTTCCTTTACTAATTCAAAATTGCCAATAACGGGGTCGGTCAATCGGACACTGTTTCCTGATGCTACCTTCAGTTTTTGTTTCAGGTGGTTGGTTACCAGTATGGGATAGTCTACATCGTCGGGGTGGGCATACCGGGCATATTTGCTTTTTCCGTCCGAAATACTGAATACGGCAGGCGAGAGCAACCTGTATTGCATTGCCTGGCTAATTGGAATGTGGTTTAAACGTTCGATCTGTCCTACCCTGAGGTTGCACCCATGCTGACGGTTGCCCAAATAGGCCTGCTGATTGTTGAACAGACCGATAATGAATTTTTCGGCCGCATCGGGCAGGTGAAAAGCAACATTAAGATGAAGGCTGCCATTATTGAGGATGAATACCGACTTATGGTGATCGGTACCTGCTATATTCAAACCGAGGGGCGAATAGCTGAAAAGTTTAAAATTTTTGTTGCCATCGGAATACCCGAACTGGTGCAGAAAATGCGCAAATGCCGGATCGGCCGTGCGTAATACCTTATAAATCCACGCCCCAATGTAGTATTGGTAGTCGATAGGTAATAACCTGTTTTGGCCTGTGTGCCCGAAAGTAACTTTAAATCTCATAGGCTATTGAAAATGATTTTGATGCCAATAAAATTATAAAAGTTTTGCAGTTTATACCATACCCTGAACAATTTTATACTATGTTATTCAGCATATTTTCTGATTATCAGAAAACTTTGATTAATTTTCCCTAAGCACATACACAATTACCTGAACCTGATTTTCGGGGTGCGAATCGGGCGAGCAACGCTGCACCCGCACATCGAAAACATCA
>CAZMDP010000248.1:0-4407 GCA_964565015.1 uncultured Prolixibacteraceae bacterium
ATAAACCTCCGAATTATACCTTTTCAATACATTACCTTCAAAATCAATAAGCTTCAAAATCAATTGGCCATTCAGATTTTCGAGCTTATCGTTTATAATGACTGTTTTAACTTCTCCCTCGTGGCGAAAAGGGGATATCAAAACAGGTTCAAAACCTTTTTTAACATAGTATTGAAGCGCTTTCCATTTCTGATAGTAGTCGGTCGAACTCCAGGATGCAACCGGCCACACATCGTTAAGTTGCCAATAAAGGGTACCCATGCAGAACGGGGCCGCCCTCCGGTGGCCTTCAAGTCCGAATTTTATCCCTTCGGCCTGTAATACCTGCCCAACATAGAGGAATGATTCAAAATCTTTGGGACGGTTGTATTCTTTCAACATATAAAATTCAATGGTGCCGTTACCAATTGATGAACGCTGATGCGATTTCATTACTTCAGAGAAAATATCAAAGTCTTCGGGCAAGGCATATTTTCTGACGGTAGAAATTTCGGGGAACGATTGAAACCCATATTCGCTCATAAATCGGGCAATATGGGTTGCATAGGTTTCAAAGGGCTCTTTTCCCCACCAAACACCCCAATAGTGTTCGTCACCGTTGATAAGATCGGGAACAATGCCGGGCCCCGACGAAGGACTTGAGCTCCAATATCCTCTCTGCGGATCGAATTCCCCTACAACTTCAGGCAAAATAGTATGGAATACGTCCTCATAATATTTCCAGATTTTTGCAGCATTTTCAGGGTTTTTCGCCTCTTCGGCACGCTTCCATCCCCAATTGTACCAGGCAACAAGGTTTTCGTTGTTGCCACACCACAGCGCAATGCAGGGATGATTGCGCAGCCGTTTTACGTTATAAATTGCTTCTTGTCGTACGTTTTCAAGAAAAGCAGGATCGCCGGGAAACATGGCACACCCAAACATAAAGTCCTGCCAAACCAATATACCCGCTTCGTTGCATAATTCATAAAACATGTCATCTTCGTAAACACCGCCGCCCCAAACACGTATCATATTCATGTTCGATGTTTTGGCCGTATTCACAACTTTTCGGTAATTTTCTTCCGATACGCGGGGAAGAAACAAATCGTTTGGAATATAATTAACCCCTTTCATAAAAACAGGAACACCATTCAACCGGAACATGAATGTTGTACCATCGTCATCTTTTTCACGTACAAACTCAAGTGTACGTATCCCAATCCGGTGATTTAGTGCCGTCGACCGTTTGCCAATAATTAATCGCGAAGTAATATCATACAGATAGGGTTCACCCAATCCGTTTGTCCACCATAAACGCGGATTGGAAATTTCGAATTCAACTGAATATTTATTTATTCCCGGAAGAAGGCGCACTCTTTCGAATGCGATAACTACGCCTTCATTTTCGATATTTAAGGTAGCATTACCCGATGACTGCGCATCAATTTCAAAAATGGCGGTATATTTTGCCAAATCATTACTGACTTCGTTCTGGACAAACTGTACATTTACAATCCGTGCTTCGTCCCACGACCTCAGATATGCAGGCCTCCAGATTCCGCTGGTTACCAGACGCGGGCCCCAGTCCCATCCAAAATGGTAGCCTGCTTTACGTGTGTAAATGCTTACCTTTTTCCCTCCGGGAACCTGGCCTATCTCGGCCAGATCGTTATCCGATACCGGAATGACAAAACCCTGTGCATCGTATTTTTTTATCCCTTCGTTTATGGGCGAGAGAAAAACTATTCTTAATTCGTTTTCGCCTTCCCTTATAAAAGGCTTCACATCAACCATCCATTCGCGGAACATATTGTCGGCCGATAATATTTCCCGTCCGTTCAGATATACGTTTGCATAAGTATCCAATCCTTTAAAATCAAGGGCAACGCGATCGCGGTTATAGATGTTTTTATCCACTGTGAAACGGGCCTGATATTCCCAGTCCACTTTGTCAATCCATTGTACGTTATGCTCGTTGAGTCTGTAAAATGGATCCTCAATAACACCATTTGCCATTAAATCAGTATGTACCGTTCCCGGAACAGTGGCGCCCATCCAGGTAGTTTCTCCTACCTGCCTGAATGTCCAGTTGGAATTAAGCTCAATAGAAGCCATAAGTTCAGGGTCTTTAGGCTGACAAGAGGTCATAAATAAATAAACCGGAATTAAAATGGCAGAATAACGAAATAAACCATTCATAATCTATCTTTTTTGTTGTTTCTTTTTATCAGACGTAAAGATAGAACAGAATGTGATAGAAAAGCAATTCTGCAGAACATAATAGAAAAGCTTTTCATTTAGTATTAAGGGGGTGTAATTTTTAGTAAACTGAACTTGTGATGGTTATTTCGCTCCCGTATTTATCCCAAACAGGGATTATACAGGGCATATTGAAAACAAGCCTGTTACCAGGGGAATTATTCCGATTAAACCCCACCAACTGCTAAAAACAACACCAAGAAGAGCGATCACCAATCCACCAATAATCCTTATGATTCTGTCGGTTTTTCCTACATTACATTTCATATCCGTAATTTTTTTGTTTTATACGGAAATAACAACCTTAAGGTTAATTGGTTTTTAAAAATAGTCTTCGAGAATTTTGGCCGCTGTTTTAAGAAAACGGGGACAGTGCGAATCAAAAACACCCGATTTCCTGGCTTCTTCTCTTTGTTCAGGCAACGAAACATCGTAACCTAATAATTCCTTGCATTTTAAGGAATTATGTTCTTCGAGAAATAGCCGGTTGAATTTCAGGATCAGCTCTTTGGTATGGGCCTTTGCTTCGGGATCAGATGAATGGTGGCCCGATTTCAACCCGATGACCATATATGCACCCGTAACTGCACCGCAGGTATCCCCGTTGTTCATCCCACTGCCGAAACCTGCAGCAATTCGGAGTGCTGTTTCGGTTTTCAGCCCCATTTCAGGAGCAAACAAACTAAATATGGTTTGTGCACAACTAAAGTCCCCGAATACGTATGATGTTTGCTCCGATTTCTTCATTTCTTGCCGTTTAACGATGGTAAAAGAAAAAAGCCCGGACGAACCGGGCCTTACGAATTATAATGAAAATGAACATTTTAAATTCGATGTGGAAAACGCAATGCCACCACTACAGTTTAATCCCTCACGGCTGCCACACCCGGAAGGTTTTTCCCTTCAAGATATTCGAGCAGGGCGCCACCTGCAGTTGAGATATACGAAACGCCATCGGCAAACCCGAACTGGTTTACGCATGCTACCGAATCACCACCGCCTACCAGTGAGAAAGCGCCTTTTTTTGTTGCTGCAACAATAGCTTCCCCCACAGCCTTCGATCCTCCGGCAAATTTTTCCATTTCGAATACGCCAACTGGTCCATTCCAAAGTATGGTACCCGAATTTTCGATTACATTTTTGAATTTGGCAATACTTTCCGGTCCGGCATCGAGGCCCATCCAACCATCGGGGATTTCGTTGGCGGGAACTACCTGCGTATTGGCATCGGCCGAAAAAGCATCGGCTGCAAGAACATCGGAAGCCATTATAATATTTACTCCTTTCTCCTTAGCCAGCTTTTCGATGTTTATAGCAGTTTCAAGATAATCATCTTCGCAAAGCGATGTGCCGATCTTTCCGCCTTTGGCTTTGACAAATGTAAAGGTCATACCACCACCCAATATCAGGTTATCAACTTTATCAAGCAGGTTTTCGATAATGGTGATCTTGGTCGATACTTTTGCACCACCCATAATTGCAGTAAGAGGGCGCTGCGGATTTTTCAGTACCTTATCGAGGCTTTCCAGTTCGCTTTCAATCAGGTAACCAAACATTTTATCGTTCGGGAAAAACTGCGCAATGACAGCAGTAGAAGCATGTGCACGGTGTGCCGTACCAAATGCATCGTTAATCCAGCAATCACCATTTTCGGCCAATTGACGGGCAAACTCCACATCACCTTTCTCCTCTCCTTTGTGAAACCTTAAATTTTCGAGCAACAAAACCTCACCCGGTTTTAAAGCTTTTGCCATGGCCTTCACTTCTTCGCCGATGCAATCGGGGGCAAGCTTAACCTCAACACCCAATAATTTGCTGAAAGGAGCAACCAGGTGGCGCATGGAATACTTGTCGGAAGGACCATCCTTTGGCCTTCCGAAATGCGACATGATAATGGGAGAACCACCACCTTCAATAACTTTTTTGATAGTCGGGATTGCAGCCCGTATGCGGGTATCGTCGGTAACCTCAAAATTTTCGTTGAGCGGCACATTGAAATCTACCCTGATCAACGCTTTTTTACCTTTAAAATCGTAAGAATGTATGGTCTGCATAACTCTAATTATTAGTTGATTTAATAGGTCAAATATAGCAATTATCTCTCGATTGCACTTATGGCCATATTCACTTGAATTGAATTTAATGTTCAAATAATAACCACCCGCC
>CAZMDP010000249.1:0-4395 GCA_964565015.1 uncultured Prolixibacteraceae bacterium
ATATTCAACAGGAACCTTCATCCGGTTTATTTTACCGATGGTAAGCATGAAACGCGGCATCCAGGGAAGCAGTTTTTTAAATATGAAAGATGTGTCGCACCGCATATCTTTGAATAGCGGATTCTCGATGCCATACAACACATCCATGTATTTCATTATTTTCCGGATGGTTTTTATCACCTCGTCGATTTCGTGCCCGCTTTCCGGGTAGAATTTTTTTAGAAAATCGCCGTATTCCGATAAGCTTTCTACGCTTTCGATGTGTAAAATTTCATTCTCAATGCCCAACGAAACCGGGCTTTTTACCACCTCAAGGCTTATGTTGAGGTCTTTCAGCATGGGGAGGATTATTCCGGCATCTTCGAGCGCCCTCACTCCGGCATCGAAATGAAAGCCGTTGACCGAAAAGGAGTTTACCAATCCACCAAGCTCGCGGTTCTTTTCGGTGAGCAAAACTTTCTGCCCTTCGCGTGCCAGGTAAGCGGTGGCCGTCAACCCGGCTATCCCTCCACCCACTATTATGGTATCGTATAGGTTCCCGATCATGTTTTGCATATAATCATCGTGGAAATTTCAACGCATCAGAATGATTCAATAACCCTGTCATTTTCAGTGTTACTTCCCAAAGTTCAGCGGCTACCTCCCGGTCGGTTGCCGGAGGGGCAGGCTCTTCGGGGGTGGTTAAGTTAAAGAATTTTCCGCTTACTTGTTCAATCTCTTTTGCCACACCCAGGTAATATAAAGCCTCAGCCGAAATGTCGGGCGACTTGAGCATTTTATCGAAGAAATGACGTTTAAACCATCGGTAAAAATGGCCGTTTTCCTGTCCGGTTTCGGTTTTTACCGCACCCGGGTGCATGGTGTTTATGGTTACCCCTGAATTTCTGAATTGCTCTTCGAACACGATCATCGAGAGTAGTTGTGCCGTTTTTGCCGATCCGTAACTCTTTAAACCCGAATAACGCCGCTTTTGCCAGTTTAAATCGTCGAGGTGCAGTCCCCAGGCGGCAAACCGGTGCCCTTCGGAGCCAACCATGATAATCCGCGCTTTTTGCTGTTTCTTGAGCTTATCCATCAGAAGGTAATTAATGATGAACGACGACAGATAATGAACCGTGAAAACCTTTTCAAATCCTTCGGGGGTTATCTCCCGTTTGGTGAGGTAAACACCGGCGTTGTGAATCAGCACATCAATCGGGGTTTCAAGTATGGAGAGCTCATTTGCGATCCGGAATATATCCTTCACACTGCTCAGGTCGGCAATTTTGTAATCGCACTTAACCCCAAACCTGCCTTCAATTTCGCGGCGCAGGTTTTCCGATTTCTCAGGATTGCGGTTTATACATAACAGGTTCGCCCCATGTGCGGCATATTTCAGGGCAGTGATGTACCCAATCCCTGAAGTGGCGCCGGTTATCACCACAAGTCTATTTTTGAAATCTTCGGTGCAGATTTTTGGGTCCAACCTGCTGTTTCGGATCATGGCAAAAATATTTGACCACCTGTATTCCCTGATGTATTGTGCTGTTTTTTTTCTCATTAGGAGCGGTTATCCGAATTTTTTAATCAAAAACCTGCGGTACATTTTATTAAATCGCGGAATATTGTTGAATATATCGCCCCACAGGTCGTAATAATCACGTTGCTCTTTTATCAGGCCTTCGTCGCTCAATACAAGTTTTGTGGCCCCATACATTGGGGTGTCGGGATATTTTTTGAACATCATGGTCATTATCCAGTCGAACAGGATTACATTTCCGTTTTGTGCAATCGATAGAATTTCCATACGCAGTTTGGTGGTACGTTTGGTAAGCCGGTTGCACATAGCCATAAATTCTTCAATTCCTTCGATGCGCTGAATGGTATCCTGAAAGATGATATCCCTGTGATAGTATTTAAAAATATGCGACCAATCGGGTTTTCCCTCGCGGTTATAGGTTTGCGACCATAATTCTTTAATGGTTTCTATGTTCAGGAGAACCTTTTCTCCTGCCTGTAAGGTACTCTCCTGGCTATTATGCTTTATTTCTTCCTGCATGGTATGATTTGAATTATGAAAGTTCGCATTGAAAATCGAAAGCAATACCGTTGGGTTTCACCCGGGTGAAGGTGTTTAAATCGCTTGCAGGCAACAACAAGTATAAGGAGTTAATTGGTTTATTTCGGCTAAAGTGGCACATATTGTTCAAGTATTAGTTTTACTTCTATGTAATATGCGGGTAAATGTACTTAAAATTTGTTGTGACAGGTTGTGTGTGTGGAAAAGCATATTAGAATGATGAAATTATCGAATGTTCTATATTGAGGGTATTTTATTTTTTAAAACGATGATATGGCTATTCTATGCTTGCAATCAATTCATAAGCAATCTTTGTGCTTTCTATCCGCATCATGCTCTCTTCATAACTGCCAGAATACTTTTAGGCCTGATATTTTTCAAACAAATCAAAATAGTCCATTTCAAGACTGATTGTATCAATATAGAAAACCAAAAAGCCAAATCGGAATTTTTTTCCCTGTTCCACCTTTTATTCCATCGGAGACAATATACGAATTGGGAACTCCTCTGATTTGTTCATCGGTTTTTGAAGGGCCGCCTATTTCGAAAGTATATATATCGTCGATTGTAAAATCGCCAAATCGTGACGATGTTACCTGATGCCTTACTTCTAACTGGCTGAAAAAGAAGGTTTCCCTTAAATTCCCCATGTCGGGTTTATCTTCGGAAAGCATCCATGCAAGATTGGTATTCTGAAGATAGATTTTTTCAGGTTTCTGAAGATAACTTATACCTTTTGTTTCACTTCTCAATAATGATATGGTCCGGGCCTGAGCCAGGAGATCAAGTATTTTAAGTATTGAATTCCTTGGGGCATTAATACGTTCTGAAAGCTTGGAGATATTGGGACTAAATGGTACTGATTGACTTATAATGTACAATAGTTTTTTCATGTTCCGAACCGTATTATACGAAAGTTCCTCAAAACCAGAAATATCAACATCAATAACAAGATTGATCGTTTCCCGGAGTTTCTGTTCATATACTTTAACCCCTTCTTTAAAAAACGGATAATAGCCATACCTGAGATATTCGCTGAAGGCTTTTAAAACATCGGTACGATCGTTGATGTCACTCGCTAATTCATGGTGCCTTTGCAAAATTGTGTTCAATTCCAATGGGGCAAATGAAATATGGTATGACAATTCCAAAAACTCCCGAAACGATAGTCCCGGAAGATAGTACGATACTGCCCTTCTTGAAAGGTCAGCCTGTCCCTGACTGACCTTTAGTATGGATGAACCTGTTGCCACAATTCTGATATCAGGATAATTATCGTAACTGTTTTTCAAATCTTTCGACCAGTTCTTATAGCGGTGTATTTCGTCAAGAAAGAAATGACGATAACCAAGTTCATATAAATTATCAATAACTTCAACCAAACGAAAGGTTTCAAAGTAGATATCATCAAGACTAAGGTAAATTGCCCTCTCTTTTAATTCATTTATTCTTTGCAAGAGGAGTGTCGTTTTGCCAGCCCCACGATATCCATTTATTATGGTTAGGGGTTGCTCCCAATCTATTTCATTGTACAAAAAACGTTTTGTTTCAACTTTTAAAGCCTCTGTTTTTCGTTGAGATAGCTTAATCAATCTTTCCATTTATGCTTTATTGAAAAAGCAAATATACAAATTGTTTTATAAAAAAAGCATATTTTAAAAATGTTATCTCGAAAGAGCAATTTTTGTGCTTTTAATCCGCATTAAGCTTTCTTCTGAACTGCCATAGGCAAGAAATGCCTGATATTTTTCAAACAAATCGGAATATTCCATTTCAATAGTGAATGTATTAATACAAAAATCCAAATAGCCACAAGGGTATGCGGTTCTGGTGCGCATATTCAATGTTGTCAACTGCAATATAGGAATTTTCAATTCCCCTGACCTGTTTTTGAGGTTTGTTCCTGCCACCTACTTCAACGGTGAATTTTCCGTCAATTACAAAATCGCCCGACAGGGCATACCTGACATCATGTTTTTCCCTTGTCTGGTTAAGAAAAAATGTTTCCCTTATACTTCCGGGGTTGGCATGACCTGGAAAGAGTGCATAAAACAGATTAGAATTATTCAGGTAAATTTTTTCGGGTTTGTTCATTTTACTGTTGCCTTTAGTTCCCGTTTGTAAAAGCATTAAAAGGTCGGCACGTTCCAACAGATAAAGATAGCGCAACAGTGTTTCGCGGCTTATTCCAACCAGTTTGCTTAATTTCACAATATTGGGTTTAAAAGGGACCATTTCGGAAAGCACCGACAATAAAATCCGCAAATGATGAATTGCATTGAAATCAATATTCTCCACCGAAGGCAAATCTACATCGAGAACATGGTTTACAATTT
>CAZMDP010000250.1:0-4394 GCA_964565015.1 uncultured Prolixibacteraceae bacterium
GGTGATGTCCAAATAATTCTTTAATGATGTTCAGGTGCAAACCAACCTGATCGAGAAAAGCTTCCTTACTTTTTAAAGAGGCAAGCGAATGTGACCAGGTACCGCAGATGAATTCAACATGACCTGTTTCGGCAAGCCGCCTGAACGACTCAATAACCGATGGGGCATAATGCCTGAAAAGCATCAGGGTAATGCCCGACATATAAAAAGAAACCTTTAAATT
Organism: uncultured Prolixibacteraceae bacterium; assembly: GCA_964565015.1. Classification (GTDB taxonomy): domain Bacteria; phylum Bacteroidota; class Bacteroidia; order Bacteroidales; family Prolixibacteraceae; genus UBA1413. Next base: position 224 of record CAZMDP010000250.1, read on the forward strand.
GCCTTTGTGCTGAACAATTTTTCGTAATAACATTGAGCATGCAGGCAAATAGCATTTCCGGGCCAACCAATTTGTTATCGACTCATTCGAATAATCGTCGTAATAATAATGGTCGTTACCTATGTCGAAAAAACGGTAACGCCTAAGCGAATAAGGCTGATGAACCTGGAAAATTAAGTTGAACAATTTCCTCATACACTATAAATGATTATTGTTTTCAAGATAAATTTTTATCGGTTCTAATTTTCAGAAATAAAAAACTCGGGCTTAGACGCCGACAAATTCTTACCAATCAGTTCGCTATATATGCCACTTATTATCCCGGCAGAGTATTTCCATTCGAGGTTACCGGCTTCAACAGCACCATGTTTCGAAAACATTTCGCCCAATGCAGGGTACATGAGCAAACCATAAATGGCATCGGCCATTGCATAGGTATCCCAGAAATCGGTTTTAAAAACATAGTTGACTATTTCGGCAACTCCCGATTGCCGTGATACGATGACCGGAACCCCAGCCTGCATGGCTTCGAGGGGTGCAATTCCGAAAGGTTCCGAAACCGAAGGCATTATAAAAACATCGCTGATATCGAGCAATTGATAAACCTCGTCATTTTTCAGAAATCCTGCAAAATGAAACCTGTCTGAGATACCCAGACGGGCAACATAATCAATAACCTTATTCTCGAGATCGCCCCCTCCAGCCATAACAAACCTAACACCAGGCACACGTTTCAGGAGCAGCGATGCCACTTCTACAAAATATTCGGGTCCCTTCTGCCGGGTAATCCTACCCATAAAGGTTACTGTTTTGATGCCCTGAATTTTTTGGATTGGTGGGCTTAATTTCCCGGGCAAAGGATTTACTGCATTATACACCGTAACCACTTTTTCGGGTTCGATTCCATACTTTTCGATAACCGTATTACGGGTGAGGTTACTTACGGTAATTACCTTATCGGCGGCTTCCATCCCTTCCCTCTCGATGGAATAAACCACACTGTTGACATCGCCCCCCGACCGGTCGAAATCGGTTGAATGAACATGAACCACCAGTGGTTTACCCGATACTTTCTTTGCTGCAATGCCCGCAGGAAATGCCATCCAATCGTGGGCATGAATCACATCAAACTGATTGTTTAACGCGATTTCTTCGGCCACAATGGCGTAGTTCCTTATTTCGCGGTACAGCGAGGTGCCATATTCGCCCGTAAAATCTATAGTCCCGTTTTCATCAACCTCAACAAAATGGCTTTCGGGAGCGTAATGGCCTTTCTTCAGCTGCCAGAACTGTTCGGGTGTTGTGTACGGTATTATACCCGACCTGACCCCCACCATTTTAATTTCTCCGGTTTCTGGATGTTCGTCAGTTTGAACCTTTGCAACCTGAATCTGGTTTGCCCCAACCACATCGACCCCCGATTGCTGCTCGTCGCCCCATGCACGTGGCACGATAAATAAAACATCGGTTCCGCCGGTTTCGGAAAGCCCTTTGGTTAGTCCGAAACAGGCCGTTCCAAGTCCTCCTGAAACATGAGGGGGGAGTTCCCAGCCAAACAGTAATACGCGCACTTTTATCAATATTTAAGTTTTACTAATTACTTTATTTCATTTTTGCGGCGGTTTCCAGAAGTTTTAATATATATAGCACAGCAGCCACGTTCCAGGCTTGCGAAACTGCACCGCCAGCCTGGTGTGGTGGATCTCCGCTGTAGTATTCCGAGATTGTCCCGAGGCAATTCTCGCTCATTTCGTTCCGGAGATCATCAATCAGAGAACGGATATGGGCCATTCCGCTTTTTTGATAAATATCGAGATACACTTCGGCATAAAACTGTAACAGCCATGGGTGTACAGCACCTTTATGGATCGGACATAAATAATTGTCGGGCGATACATTCAGCTTTCCTGAATACAATGGGTCTTCGGGTGATAAGGTGCGTAACCCGCGTGCGGTCAGCAAATGGTGCCTTGCCAAATCAATTATGAGTTTTCGCTGAATCCGGCTTAAAGGCGTATATTCCATGGCTGCTGCAATAACCATATTCGGCCTCACCGACCAATCGGTATAAAGACCGTTAAATACATCGGCCAGATAGCCTTTATCGCTGCTCCAATATGCTTTTATAAATGCCTCTTCGATTTTCGACGGTATATGTTTCCAATCGTTTGTAAAGGAAGAATCGCCTGCAGCCCTGGCCATTTCGAGAGCAAAACAGATAGCGTTGTACCAGAGGGCATTCAGCTCAACCGGCAAGCCATAGCGGGGAACACACGGATATCCGTTATGAAAGGAATTCATCCATGTGTATGCGTTACCCTCTTCGGCGGCAAAAAGCAACCCATTCTCGAGCATATTGACAATTGGTGTTCCTTCGCGATAAGCATTGAGAATCTGGATGATGGCGTTTCCGTACCTTATACCGAGTTCTTTCAGGCTCCTTCCCTGCTGGCGTAATTTCTGTATGGCCCAGATAAACCATAGTGAAGCATCGGCCGAATTATAAACGGGATTGCCTTCAGTAATGGAACATGGTATTAACCCATCGCGGATATAAGGTAAATAGGTATCGAGAACCGACATTCCTAAACCCCGGTCTGATTGAATCAGGCGCAAGCCTGGAAGTGCAATGAATGTTTGCCGGCTGATACTCCCATACATAGGATAACCGGCAATTATATCATCGCTTTGACCCTTATGCCAGATGAATTGCTGGCCGGCATTGGTTAGCGAGTCGATGTAATTTTCATGTGGCTTCCGTTTTTTCAGCTCATTAGCAAATTTAACCTTTAACGAACCAGGTTCTGTTTCGTTGGTTGAAGCTGAAAAAACGATGCATTCGCCCACATTTAAACTTATCTCGAAATAACCCGGAATAAAGAGGTCTTCGTAACCATCTTCTCCTTTGTTAAGCTCTTTAATGAATTCGAAATTATAGTACCAATCAGGAGCCGCATTAAATTCAACCTCTTTGCTGAACTGAAGGTTTAACCAGGGATATCCGTCGTACAAGCAAATTCTTATACCATTGGCAATACTTTCGAATCCGGTACGTGCATAAGGATTGGCTTTACTCAGATGATGAATGTACCTGAAGGCCGCAAAGGGTTCGAATCGGAGTTTAACCGGTGAATTTGCTTCGGCGAGGGTGTAACGGAATAAAATCTGTTGTTCGCGCGACACCAATAACCTTTCTTTTACAAGTTTTGCACTTCCGGCCTGAAAAATAAACCTGGGTACTTTGCCGTATTCAAAATTTTTCAGGTACGAAAATCCTGTGGGATACAGGAATCCATTCCTGAAACGGCGCTGGTACAATGGGAATTCTGTATTTCGTTGAATAATGGTTTCATCGAACCGCGATAACAAGAGGTGCTTTTCCCCTCCGAAATTATCGATGGGCACAATTAATAATCCCTGATATTTGCTGGTATTGCACCCCGAGAGCGGTTTCAGCATAAAAGCTCCGGCCCTGTTGGTTCGAAGTATTTCGCGACTTGTTGAAAACCCGGGATTGCTCAGTTGCTCGTGATTAAATAATATATAGCTCATAGCCTTCCCTTTCCAATATAGTTTTTCAGTTAAAGATTAACAGAATTACTGTTTTAATGCCGCTTTTACCATATTAATCTCATTTTCGAGTTCAGGTATTGCACCAGAAATGCCAATATAAGGAAAATTGGCGGTTAATTCCCCTATTTTCTTTAATGTATTCTCTAAAAAATGTAAATGAGCAGGTGTATTCTTGTTAAACGGCCTGTGATTTAATGCTTTTTTGATGGCTTCAATATTTTGCCCTATTGTTATACTATCCTTATCGATAGCTGCAGAAACAAACTTTTCCCATATATAATCAATGGCAACCTCCGAGAGGTGCACCATATCGGCAGCATAGAACCGGTAATCGCGCAATTCGTCCATTACCAGTTCGTACGACGGAAAATATGCACATCGGTTATCACCAAATCCTTTAACCAGTGCATCGACAGCCAGTAAAAGGGTCGATTTGCTGAGCTGATTTCCGGTTGCGCCATCGTTGGTATGCCTGATGGGGCTCACCGTAAAAACGACATAAACCCCCGGATTGAATGACCAAAGTTTCTCAAGCATATTTTTAAGCGAATCAACGGTTTCACCGACGGTCAGCCTGAACCTGCGAAATTCGCCAGAT
>CAZMDP010000251.1:0-4392 GCA_964565015.1 uncultured Prolixibacteraceae bacterium
ATTAACAGAAAGATCATCATTTTGAGGCTTATCACAGCTTGAAAAAGAGCATAAGGAAATAATCAATAATAGAATCAAATTGCGCATAATTTTTTTCATAATTGTAGTATTTATATGTGACACTTGGTGTTTAACAACGTGGCTCCTGCCTCCGCAATCACTTGTATTTAAGGTTAGTTCCATATTCCTGGTTTTTTTAATTGACCAGCGTTGCTCCGGGGGTATCGGAGCTACAATGGCTTTTGTTTTCAAATTTATGGATAAAATATTTAAAAAACAATAGCAGGTTTATGGGTAAATCCCCCCCACCTCCATACAAAAACAGCTATAGTGTAGAGATAATAAAGGGTTTAGATAAAATGTTAAAGAGTGTTAAATGCTCTTATCGGCTCATACTTCGCTCAAATTCAACGCGATTTACAATGGAGCGGCCAAGGGTAATTTCATCGGTATATTCGAGATCGTCGCCAACAGATATGCCGCGGGCCAAAGTAGTAACAATCACGCTATAAGGTTTTAATTTTCTGAAAATATAGTAATTGGTAGTATCGCCTTCCATAGTGGTTGGCAGAGCCAGAATTATTTCATCAATGCCTCCTGCTTCAACCCTTGTAATCAGTGAATCGATTTCGAGATGCGATGGGGCTATGCCATCCATAGGCGAAATAATACCACCCAAAACATGGTACAAACCATTGAACTGATGGGTATTTTCGACCGACATCACATCGCGGATATTCTCTACCACACAGATCACAGAACTGTTGCGCGATGGGTTGGCACAAATAGTACAGGTTTCGGTATCGGAAATATTGTGGCAAATCCGGCAATGAACAATTTCGTTCCTGAGGCGGATAATGGTCTCTCCAAAGCGGGTTACAGTTTCTTTATCCTGCCGCAATAAATGAAGTACCAGCCGTAAAGCAGTTTTTTTCCCTATGCCCGGAAGTTTTGCAAATTCGTTAACGGCATTTTCGAGCAGCCGCGATGAAAAACTTTCGATATGCATCTTTAGGATTTATACTAAAAAAGTCCATGTATAAGTGCATCGATCTTATTGATCACATTGCTGAGGTCTTCCTTATTATTGGCAAAATTAAGCTCATCAACGTTAATAATCAGCAGCTTACCCAGTGTATAACCTTTTATCCATTTCTCGTAACGATCGTTTAACTGACGCAGGTAGTCGAGCCGGATAGAGTTTTCATATTCGCGGCCCCGCTTTTCGATCTGGTTAACCAGGGTAGGTATCGACGCCCTGAGGTAAATCAGCAGATCGGGCGGTTGGACAAGGCTTGTCATAAGGTCGAACAAGGTTTTATAGTTTTTGAAGTCGCGCGTGCTCATCAATCCCATAGCATGAAGGTTGGGCGCAAATATTTCGGCATCTTCATAAATGGTACGATCCTGAATAATTGTTTTTCCCGACTTCCTGATTTCGAGTATCTGATTAAATCTTGAGTTCAGAAAGTAAATCTGAAGGTTGAATGACCAGCGTTGCATGTCGTTGTAAAAATCGTTCAGGTAGGGATTATCGTCCACATCCTCATAATTTGCCAACCATCCGTAATGTTTGGAAAGAAGTTCGGTGAGGGTGGTTTTACCTGCACCAATGTTTCCGGCAACCGCAATATGCATATTTATAATTTTTTAAGTTCAACAAATTTAACAGCTATTTTCATTTAAGCAATTCGAGCAACTGATCGAGATATTGCCTGTCGTTCGACAACCTGGGTATCTTGTTTTGTCCTCCTATTTTGCCCCTCATTTTCATCCACCGATAAAAAGTACCCTCAGGAACACTCAACACATGCGGCATTTCAAGGGTAAGGTTTTTGTGCCTTTTTGCTTCGTAATCCGAATTGAGCATTTTAAGGGCATTGTCGAGGCACGACACAAAATGGTCGAGTGAGTTTGGCTCCTTCTTAAATTCAATAATCCACTGGTGTGCCCCCTTGTTCCCGACACCCATAAATACAGGCCCTGCTGTGTATTCGTGTACCACGGCGCCGGTTCGGTCCGATGCAATTTTTATGGCCTGTTCGGCATTATCCACAATTACTTCTTCGCCAAAGGCATTGATAAAATGTTTGGTACGGCCGGTTATCTTAATCTTATAAGGGTATTTGGAGGTAAACTTTACCGTATCGCCGATTATGTAGCGCCACAAGCCCCCATTGGTACTGATTACCATTGCATAATTTTCGTCCACTTCCACATCGGCCAAAGTAAGAACCGACGGGTTATCGCTTCCCCATTCCTTCATCGGGATAAACTCGTAAAAAACGCCAATGTCGAGCATCAGCAACATATCGTGGGTACTGGGATTATCCTGAATGGCAAAGAAACCTTCCGATGCATTGTAGGTTTCCATATAGTTCATCGAAGCCGATGGGATCAATTCCCTGAATTGTTCGCGGTATGGTTCAAAGTTGACCCCGCCATGAATGAAGAGTTCGAGATTTGGCCATACTTCGAGTATGTTTGATTTACCGGTCCGTTCGAGTACCTTTTTGAGCAGAACAAGGTACCACGAGGGAACACCGGCCATACTGGTCACATTTTCGTTCACCGAAGTATCGATAATTTTTTCGATTTTCTCCTCAAACTCCTCTATTAAAGCAATTTCGGGGGGAGGTATCCTGATGAATTCTGTCCAGAACGGAACATTTTCGATTAAAATGGCCGACAGGTCGCCGTAATACGATTTGTTACTGAAATTGTTGATACGCGTACTTCCGCCAAGGGTAAGCGATTTTCCCCAGATCAGGTTGGTTTCGGGATGATTTCTGACATAAAGTGCCAATACGTCTTTTCCGCCCCTGAAATGACATTCCTCGAGGGCTTCGCTGGTTACGGGGATAAATTTGCTTTTATCGCTGGTTGTACCCGATGATTTCGCAAACCATTTTACCTCTCCCGGCCAAAGGATATCTTTTTCGCCCGACCGTAGCCGTTCAACCCATGGTTTAATATCGTCATACGTTTGCAGGGGCACCCTGTTCTGATATTCGTTTACCGAACTGATGGAGCTATAATCAAACTTTCTTCCCCATTCGGTATTGGCCGCTCTTTGTATCAGATCGGTAAACACCTCCTGCTGTATTTCGTGAGGATATTTTCCGTATAGTTCGATCTGATATATACGTTTGACGTTAAGCCAGTTGATAACCAAATTGAGTAAAGGCATATCCAGAATTTTTTGCCCAAATTTAGAAAATTTTATACGCCTTAAAGGCCGGAATTGTTTTTTTGTACCTTTATCGAACCAAATAAACCGTATGTTTCTGATACCATGAATTATATCGACATTGTTTTATTGATCCTCATTTTACTTTCGGCCATCAACGGCTTCAGAAAGGGTTTTGTTGAGGAACTGGCCGGTCTTGCCGCACTCATCCTGGGTATATGGGCAGCCCTCCATTTTTCGGGGTTCGTGGCCAATCTGATAACCGAAAATTTCAATTATCAAAGCCGGTTTTTACCCATTATAGCATTTACTGCAACCTTTATTATTGTCCTTATACTCGTAAGCATTATCGGGGGTATTGCGAGCAACATAGTGAAAGCAGTGCATCTCGGGTTCCTGAACCAACTGGCAGGTTTGGTATTTGGCGTAATTAAGGGAACCCTGGTGCTCAGTGTTTTTCTGGTGGTTTTCAACAAACTCGACCAGGATGTTCACCTTATCTCAAAAGAAGCGAAAGAAGCGTCGCGGATGTATGAACCGGTTAAAAACTTTGCCCCATCGGTATTTCCTTTTCTCGATTTCTGGGGAGACCTGAAAACGGAAGAAACCGGAGACAGGCTTCATTAGTTCAACAATGCCCGCTTCCGACATTTACTTTTTTAATCCAACCTGCGATTTTGCCGTAGCCAACAACACAACAAGCTGGCAGCCCAACCGCACCCTGCAGCAAATGGAACGCGATTTATCAAACCTCCCTCAGTTTCTGTGCAAAAAGAGCGATGTTGTGCTTGTGCACGATCTCCCATCAGAAGATTTGCTAAATAACCTGAAGGAGGCTGGTTTTGACATTCCCCGGTTTATAAAAACAGCTGAAGCTTTTAAGGATGATGCATTTATTGCCGAACCAAAAGGAATGCTAAAACCCTGGGGCTGGAGCCCGGCCGTGCATCATTTGCTGCAACCCCTTAAACGATCGTGCAGCAAAGTTTTTTCCGAATCGCCGGTTAATTTCTGGAAAGACGAACACAGGGAACTTTTCAGCCGAAAAACAGCCCTTGAAGCTTTGAAAAAACTGCTCGAAAAATACCCTGACAGTTCATTCATGGAAAAATCCCAAATCCCACATATTTGTCAATCACCCGGCGAGGTAAATGTTCTTCACCAAAAATGGGGGCACCTGATGGTAAAGCTACCCTGGGGCA